>CATPCN010000659.1 GCA_955652855.1 uncultured Chthoniobacterales bacterium
CATTTCGCAGCTGCGCCGACACGGCGCTCATTTCCAGCACGTGACCTGACATCATGATCACCGGAATGCGTGTGGTCTTGTCGTTCGCAAGCAGCCGACGACAAACTGCGTCGCCCTTCAAATCCGGCATGCTGTAATCGAGCAACACGAGATCGGGCACGAGCGATTCAGTTCGCTTTACCCTTTCGTTGCCGGACGAAGCGGTGAAAATCTGCCAGTCTGGATCTGCGATCGTCAGAACATCCTCCACGAAGATCGACAACATTTCTGTGTCGTCTATCACCATGATTTTATTTCCGGCCCGCGGCGCGGCTTTTACCGTTTCCGGTGCGGGTAGCTCGGCCAACCGCGTTGCGCTCGTCTTCCGCAACGCTTCCAACAAAACCACATGCCACGGACCGTGAATAGTTCGCGGGGATTTCGTTCGCGCGCTGATTTCGGTGAAACGCGCCCCGCGCCAGAGCAACATTCTCTCCAGCGCGCCGGCGCCTGATTCCTCGTCTACAATTGCGTGCAAAAAATGACCGTCGACGATGTTAACCTCACCAGTGCGTTCATCGGCCGACTCCACCTTGATTGTTGATGTCGCTCCCGCGATGCATACGAGCGCCGTCACGTCGACAAGATCGAGATGGCGCAAACTGCCGCGTGACGTTTCAGCGCCGCGCGCCGTCCATGGACCGAGGAGTGCTTGCACAGCAGCGCCGAAGTCGGCAAGCTTCGAACGGCTTTTCGATAAATTGAATCGCGCCCGATAATCCGCGCATGGCCGCGATGTCGCGCGAGGTGCCAGCCGCAATCACCAACAGGCGCGCATCGACGTGCGCCAGCTTCATCTTATTGAGAAACGCAACAATGCCCGATTGCGGCGGATCAAAATCGACGATAAAAAGTTCTGGCTGCGTTTTTTTCGCGACTACTTCCGCCTCCGCAAGCGAGTGCACCACAGGCGCTTCGTGCGCCGGTGCAAATTTCTTCAACGCCGAGCCGATCGCTACTGCGAGCGCGTCGTACTCTTTCGATGAGGAGAACGCTAGGCCGCGGCGCAGTCCCAGTGGTAGGTTTTCGGGATGCAGGCACGGCGGCGATTTCTGAAAATTACGAGAATACAAGAAGCGTAGAACAATTCAGAGGAAAATAAACGCAAGATGCGTGCCCTTGCCGTCGTTTGTCGGCGGAGATTTTCGGCTATTCGAAGCGCAACGCTTCGATCGGATCGAGCTTAGCCGCCCGGTAGGCCGGATAGAATCCAAAGCCGATACCGATGACCGAACAAACGATCAGTCCTGCCAGCGCCCATCCGAACGGGAAAATCAAATCGGCTTTCAGCCAGGCCGCGAGCAAATCTCCAAAGCCGACCCCGAGCACGATCCCGATCACCCCGCCGGCCTCGGAAATAAGAACCGCTTCGGTCAAGAATTGTCGCATGATGTCGCGGCTGCGTGCGCCGATTGATTTGCGCACACCGATTTCTTTTGTCCGCTCCGTCACACTTACGAGCATGATGTTCATGATCCCGATGCCTGCGGCCACTAATGCAATAAAACTGATCACGAACGCACCGATGCTTACAACGCCGGCGACATTAACGAACGCGCTTTTGAGCGAGTCGTTGGTGTAGATTTCAAAATCGTTTTCCTGATTGGCGCCCAGGCCGCGCGCAATTCGCATCGCACTAATCCCTTTGTCCAATGTTCGGTTGTAGAGCTCAGTCGAAAATGGCTGCGTGGCGATGTTCACGGTGCGATTGGCCTCGCCGTAATTCTCGAAAAATCTCGTGATCGGCATGAAGCAAATGTCGTCCTGACTTTGCCCGAACGAGGTGCCTTTTTCCGCAAGCACGCCGACGACTGTGTAAGTATGTCCGCTCATCCTGATGACTTTGCCGATGGGCGACTCGTGCGGAAACAATCGCTTCTCGATCGCTTTTCCGATGACGATAACCTCGCGGGCAAGATCAACATCTTCGTCGGTCAGATTGCGTCCGTAGCCGAGCGTGAATGCGTTGGCCGTGAGAAAGCCTCGATTCGTGCCAACAACGGTGAGACTCGGGGTCGTTTTGACGCCGTTGTAAACCGCTTGCCCCTTGAGATCGCGACCGAAACACTTGAGGCAAATCTCCGCCGCATTTCCCTGCATCAACTCGTAATAACGAAGAGCCTGCCGATAGGCGACGTTGCGCCGGTTTTGATATTTCTTCTTCGTCTCGCCACCGGCGTCGATGGTGACCGGATATTTCGCGAACTGAAAAATATTTGATCCGAGAAAGCTGATTCCGCTCTCGATCGAATTTTGCAGCGCGCCGATCGCGGTCATCACAGAAATGATCGAAAACACTCCAATGGTGATGCCGGTCATGGTGAGGGCAGCGCGCAATTTGTTCGCGCCTAACGAGGACAAGGCCATGGCGAGAATTTCGCGGAATAACATGTCGATCTTAGTTGATATTCATTCGTAACGGAGCGCGGTCACGGGATCCAAACGGGAGGCCGACCACGCCGGCGCGAAGCCCGAGATCAGTCCCGTCAATACCGACACAAGCATGCTCACGAGTACTAGCCCGGACGAAAAATTAATTGGAAAGGACGGAAACGCGACGCCGATCAGAAAGCACATCAAAAAAGCAAAGGTCAGTCCGATAATTCCGCCGAGCAGACAAAGCGCAGTGGATTCGATTAGGAACTGGAGGAGGATCGTCCGTCTTCGCGCCCCAAGCGCTTTTCGCGTGCCAATTTCTTTCGTGCGTTCTTTCACGCTCACGAAGGTGATGTTCATGATGCCGATCGCTCCGACGAACAGCGAAAGGCCCGTGATAAAAAGTCCCGCGATGGCAATTGAATTCTTGATCGGGTCGAGCGTGCTCTTCAACGCCTGTTGCTCATTGATACTGAAGTCGTCTTTTTTTTCCGGAGGCAATGCGCGCACGCGTCGCATCAATCCGGCGAGCTCGTCTTTTGCGTCGGCCAACTTTGTCTTGTTCTTCACTTTTACGAGAACTTCCGCTTCGCTTTTTGCGGTGAAATATTTCTGAAAGGCGGGCAGGGGCATCACCACAATCGCATCGAGGCTGAAAAGTCCGAGAAACGACCCTTGCCGGGAAATAACGCCGACCACTTTGAAAGGCTGACCATTGATCAGGACCGATTTGTCGAGCGGGCTGGCGGACGGAAACAGCGCGTCGGCCACATCATAGCCGACCACGCAGACATTCGCGCCGCCACGCGATTCCAACTCGTTGAAAAAGCGGCCTTCTTTGAAATCGAATGTCGATGTGATGATGTAATCCGACACGGTGCCGCGGATAAAAACATTGTTCACCTCGCTGTCCATGTATTTGACGCTGCGGACGACGCCGGAGGTCGGAATGGCAATGGTCAGGTTGGAGTTCGGCGTCATCGCGATCATGCGGTTGAGTGCATCCGCGTATTCGGTCTTGATCTTCTTGCGATCGCGATAATTCCACCAATCGTCCACATTCTTCCACGGCCATTGCCCGACGTAGAGAACGTCATCGCCGAAAATGGCCATGCTTTTGTCGAACCCAACTTGAATTCCGCTAATGGCGGTGCCCATCAACGTTACGGCTACGATACCGATAATCACACCAAGCGCGGTGAGTGTGGAGCGCGTCACGTTCGAGCGCATTTGCGCGACCGCGATTTTCCAGCTTTCGCTCAGCTCGTAGAGAAGGCGTTTCATTGTCGGTCTTAGCTCGCCGCCATCGGCATCAATCCAGTTTCGTCACTCTCGATTAGTCCGTCGCGCAAATGCACGGTGCGCCGAGCGTGCGCCGCGATATCGCGTTCGTGCGTGATCAAAATGATGGTGTTGCCGCGTTGATACAAATCTTCAAACAACGCCATGATTTCTTCACCGGTTTTGGAATCGAGATTTCCAGTCGGCTCGTCCGCCAAGATGATGGAAGGTTTGTTCACCAGCGCACGGGCAACGGCGACGCGCTGGCGTTGACCCCCCGACAATTCGTTAGGCTTATGATGAATCCGATCGCCCAAGCCAACATCGACAAGTACCTGCGCGGCGCGCTCCTCGCGCGTTTCCGAATCGATCCCCGCGTAGATGAGCGGAAGCTCGACGTTTCGCAAACTGGTTGAGCGCGGGAGCAGATTGAACATCTGAAAAACAAAACCAATCTCGCGATTGCGAATGGCAGCGAGTTCGTCGTCGTCCATCTCGGCCACGTTCTTGCCATTGAATTCATAGTGGCCCGAGGTCGGCGTGTCCAAGCAACCGAGCATATTCATGAGCGTCGATTTACCACTGCCGCTAGGGCCCATAATCGCGATGTATTCGTTCTTATGAATCTGCAGCGACACGCCGCGCAACGCGTGCACCGTCTCTTCGCCCATCACGTAATCTTTTGTGATGTTCTCGATGTCGATGACGACTGGGCCTACTGGTCTGACTGAATCCCGAGCGTCCATCGTTAGATCGACATGCACTCGCGCGGCTACTTCGTCGCTTCCTTGTCGTAGGTCACCTTCGCGCCGTCTTTCAACTTGCGGCTGATCGCGCTGTAGCTGCCTGAGATCACTTCGTCGCCGGGCTGGACGCCGCTCTTGATTTC
>CATPCN010000660.1 GCA_955652855.1 uncultured Chthoniobacterales bacterium
AACCCGTCATTGAAGAACTCCTGCACCATCCTGCTCCCGGCGGTTACCTCCAGTACCTCCGCCTCAAGTTCCGCGGCATCCTCGACAACCCCGGCCCGGCCAAGGTCCAAAAATCTACGTTTTCAGATGATCGCTAACATCCTTGGGCTCCTCTTCCCGGAGTTGCCAAATACTGTTCGATACACTTGCCGAGCCGCCGCTTCGCGTTGTGCAGCCGGTTGGTAACAACCGACTCCGTACTCCCTAGCAGCCTGGCGATTTCCTTGTAATGCAGCTCAAGTACCCACCGATGATAGACGATCCTGGCGTCGAGTTCTCCCAGCAGACGGTAGCAATGCCTCAAGGCGGACTTTAGCTCTGCCTCCGACAACCGCATCGGAAGATCCGACTCGCCACCGGCAGGATGCAGGATGCACTCGTCTCCCTGATCTTCAAGCATTGGAACAAACCGTCCGTTCCGTCGAAACCAATCGAGGATACAGTGGCGTGCAATCATCCAAATCCACGCTTGGAATCGTCCCTTCGCTGGGTCAAACCGGTTTCCGAAACCTTTCGTGCATACAACGTGCAGAAGGCTCTCGGCAGCAATGTCGTCGACATCCGCATCGGGAATTCCGGCCTTTCGAGCCCATCCCACAATGCGGCCGAAATACCTCAACCTGATGCCGTCAAAGGCGACATTCTCGCCCGCGTAGTACCGTTCCATCAGTACGGCATCATCCTCTACAACCTCGGCACCTGTCATGTTTCCGACTATTATAGGTTGTCCTATCGGTAAAAGGGGCGCCAAATGCTGCCAACTTCGGCAGAGTCAGGCACTCCCGGCGCACATTCAGGCCCTGAATTGGATTACGTTTCGTGGTAGAATTCCTTTCCGCTTTTCTTTTTTGGTGAGAAAGCATTACATAAAAGGAGTCTCCGGTTCGTGCGTATCACAGTCGTGGGTCAATCGACCATCGCGGTATCGGCAGCTTCCGCCAGTCGCATCGGGCAGGGCGCCAAAACGACAACCACGTGGGCGCTACCGGTCTTCCTGATCCCTTTCCAGGGTCCCGTTGGCTCCCTTCAAGACAACTTACACTTTCGCGCTATTACTACAGATATAAGTGTAAGTTTACAGATACGCCGGTTTGGGGAACCTTTCAGGCTCTGTAATGGGTCAGGCGAAGTCATTTATTTACAATTTGTTCCAGTAAATTTTGAAGTGTAAGGAGGGTTGGGCATGGGATTGCGCATAGACGAGGCAGGTGCACAAAGAGTGTCTTTCCTAAGGGTAGAAGAGTTGATCGGAGTCACGGACGCGGTTCCGGGGTTCCACGACGCGATTCGTAGCGCCCTTGCGGAACAAGCGGTCGGCCAAAGCATCGATAAAACTATCCGGCATAGCGTCCTGGAGAACATTTCGAGATATAGTCAGGTCGTCGCTAAAAGCGGTGGCAACCCCCTCCTGGTAGAACTGGCTCTGATCTACGATTCGCGTATGCTCTATGCTTTGGGAAAAAAGATCGATCCATTCTTCGTCTCGGATATCGTCTGCTACTCCGATGATCCTGAAATCGATGTTCTGACCGCTTGGCATGAGTCAATAGAGCAACTCAAAGTCACGTTTGGCGAGCGTCCAGGGCAGATGCTTGTCCCCCACCCCGCGATGTATGACATGGCTCGCATATCCAAGGACTTCGCTGACTACTTCTATCAACTCGACCCCGGCGCGCCAGTGCCTACTAATCAACCCTTGTGCGCAGATCAGTCTGTACTTGCGGCAAACTGGTCAGAGTCCGATAGCGCCCCGGTGGGAGTGGTATCGACACACAACGACCTGCTCCTCCCAAGCCAGGATTTGGGCCAGCCATTTCGTCAGAAATACCCTTTTGACCTGAAACCGGAAGAGGCTCCTCTGGATCGAGTCGTAGACCGACTCGTCAAAGGTTTCATCGCTAGCATTGCTCGGCAGGCAGCAGGGGGACAGCCGGGCACCCTCCCGAAGGCTCTCGCGAAACTGGCTCCCTTCAAACTTTTGATCGTCCCCTTTCGGCGTCCCGCTGGGGCCGAGTCAAGCCAAGCGGCGCCAGGCGGTTGCCTCCTTACACTATTTCGTGATTTGAATCCGGAAAATCCCGTGGATCACGACATGCTGGCGCTGCGATTGAGTTACCTGCTATCACGTGCGGCACTGGCAGAAGCCATCACCGATATCGATCTCCAGAACGAAAGTACGCGCGCTCTTGTGGTTCAAACTCATCTCCTGGGAAACTTCGGGACTGCAATCAAGGATGGTTTCTATAATCTCAAAGAAGTTGTCGAGGAATTGAAGGTGAATGGCAACGCGCAACCCACCGTCGAGGCGTTCAAAGAGGAAAAGATCAACGACGCTGAATATGCTCTACAGAAGTTTTCTGACTTGGCATTTGTTACGAGAGCCTTTCAGCAAATTCGGGAAGGGGCAGAAGGCATCCCCCCCAACTTGCCGATTGAAGGTGCAGCGAAGATTGCCTCTCAGTTGCGGCGCGAGATTGAGCAGTGTTGGAGTTTCGCAGCTAGGAGCCTGTCCGAGAAAAAAAGCAGGCAGGCACGTGAGATTGGTGGAACGTCATAAACAAAAGCGGGCCATAATGTTTCATGGCGAAAGGCTACCGCTCCTCCAGCCCGATCAAGATTTACTGCTCCCGCCGAGCCTGCGTGACTGGCTGCCAGAGGACCATCTGGTGTACTTCGTCAGTGACGTGGTGGACCAGTTGGATCTGACTAAGATTCACGCCGTGTACGGGGACGAACGGCGCG
>CATPCN010000661.1 GCA_955652855.1 uncultured Chthoniobacterales bacterium
CGTTAAGCGGGGCGTGCCGTGCGATTACCGTACCGGCGGGAGCGATGCGGCTATTCCTGGGGACAACAGGATACGCAGTCGCAGAATTCACTGGATCCGTGGTCGCGACTATAAGTAATGCTTCAAGTAATGCTTCGTGCCCGGGGCCAGGAACGAAAATCCCCGGCAACGCCCAACTGGCCTTGGCAGGGCAGTCGGCCGGAACTACATTTCACGGAGACTCCTCACCGTTGAACTCCCCGGTGTTGGCGAATGTTACCCTCGTTCCGGGCCAAGCACTCCAAATTACAGCGAGCGGTGTTGTGAGTGGCGCCGCACCAGATGGACTAAGCTACAGCGATTCGACAGGCGGCTCCTTCGG
The DNA here is from genome assembly GCA_955652855.1 of uncultured Chthoniobacterales bacterium. The sequence goes on from CATPCN010000661.1 coordinate 362, forward strand.
AATCGGACAGATCAATGCCGCACGAGGCTCTTTGATCGGAGTGTTTCTGGGAACCACTGTCAATTCGAACGCCAATCCGCCCAACGTGGACTATGTGAAGGGAGCCAGAGAAGTCGATGTGCTGACTCCAATGTTGCAGCAGCCGTTCTTGGTGGGAAGCGGCGGGACGCTTGGCGGCAGCCCGCGAACGATCGTCATCCCGGCGGGGGCGACGCAATTGTTCCTGGGGGTGACGGCCTATTCGACAGCCTCGCTCAGCGGGTCGTTCACGGCAACGATTTCGATTGTGCCGGCACCGTCGACGACACCCGTGAATCCGGTGAAGGTTTATGGGATCTCGCAACTTGCATTAGCTGGGCAACCAGCCGGAACCACGTATCACAGCGACGGGGCACCGCTCAACTCTCCCGTGCAAGCCGGCTATTCGCTGGTGGCGGGGCAATCGATTCGCATCACGGCAAGCAACGGCGCTGATGGGGCCAATTTCAACGATAGCTCCGGGGGCAGCTTTGGGATCGGCTCGATCTCGGCGCCGCAAGGATCGCTGATCGGGGTTTTCCTGCGCGATTTCGTGGATGCCGGCGCATCGCCGCCATCGGTTGACTACACCGGCGCGGGCCGTGACATGCAACAACTGATGCCTCTGCTGCAACAACCCTTTTATGTGGGCACGGGCACAACGTTAAGCGGAAAGCCCCGTGCGATTACCGTACCGGCGGGAGCGACGCGGCTATTCCTGGGGACAACAGGATACACAGTCGCGGAATTCAATGGATCGGTGGTCGCGACTGTCACTAGCAGTTCGCCGCCGCCCCAGGGCTCGCTCGGAAGTAACCCTACGTCGCTTTCCTTCGATGTTTCGGCAGGCAGCTCCCTGGCAGAGCAAATCGTCCAAGTTTTCAATAGTGGGACGGGAACGGCCTTCTCCTTGGTTCCGAACACCGAGCCGTGGCTGGCCGTGACGCCCACCGGCGGCAACTTTCCGGCAATTCTTCGCGTTCTGGTCGACCCTAGAGTTCTCCCGGCTGGCCAGTATTCCAGCAGCATCCAGATTCTCTCCGGCTCCCTGCCGCCCCTCGTGATCCCCGTCAAGTTGCATATCGTGGCTGGGAACCCCAACAGTTTCCAAGTGGATTCCCCAAGCCTGCAATTTACTTTGACCGGCGATCCCCTGCAGGACAGCCGCGCCGCCGCAATCTTCTCCGTCAAGAGTTCCGCCAAGGATACGCTCACCGTAGGCGTCCGAACGAAGCACGGCAGCAGTTGGCTCAACGTGTCTCCCACCACGGCTGACGTTAGTCCCGGCCAGAGCATCGAGGTCACGGTGCGAATTCTCCCGGGCGGTTTCCCTGGCGGAGTCGTCCAATCCGATTCGATCGTCGTTTCAGCCGGAGGGATCGACCAGGAGATTCCCGTCGTGGTCACCGTATCGAACGGAGGTGACGCCCTGGCGTTGCTCTCCGCGAGCGCGATCACTCTGTTCACCCAGCTAGGCAAGAACAGCTTCGATAAACGCGGCGTGTTTCTCTATAACGCTGGTCCGGGAGTTCTGGATTGGGCTGTCACGGAGGCCGACTCTTTGATCAGCGTCACTCCGAAGTTTGACGGCGTGCTTCAAGCGGGGGAGTTTGAAGCCATTTCGGTTCAGACTACCGAGGCCGTTGGCGCTCCCAATGCCGGTTCCACATCCAAACTCAACTTCCGCTTTGCAGGCAACAGTACGCCCAAGCCGCTCCCGGTTTACATTCAGCGCGTGTCCAGTATCCCTCCGCGCCTGGATGTAGCCGGTGTCATCGTCGGAGCGCCTGGACAGGGTTCGCAAAAGGTACTCATTATTCACGGCGAGACTCAACCCAGAAGTTTTGTCGTCAACAAGCCGGCTTGGGTGAGCGTTAACTACCCCGGTTCACCGGGACCGGGAGCTCTCAAACCAAGCTCGTCCGATGCAGCCCCGCCCCCCGTCGAGTTGGCTATCGATCTGGACGACCCGGCAAAGGTGAAAGTGGGGGACATCGACGTTGTCACCGTGACGTTTCCTGAAGTCATCGTCAACGGTAAGCCGCACGTGCTCAACATTGGTGTCGTCGTTGGCGGAATTCTCCCCGCCAAGGGTTCATCCGCAAATAGGGAAGCCGCGGCGTCCTGCTCGCCTTCGCAGTTGAATGCAATCTTCCTGAACCCCCCTAACCTATTCACCATCGCTGCGCGCTTTCCTGTTCCAGTCGAAGTCAAGATCGTCGACGATTGCGGGTCAGCCCAGCAGACCGGCGCGGCTACCGTCTCCTTCTCCTCGAGAGACCCGGCCCTCGCCCTCACCCACTGGCCTGACGGCGTGTGGCGAGGCACCTGGCAACCCGGGGCGATCGCCGATGGTCTTGTTAGCCTGAAGTTGACCGCATCGCCCAGTTCAGGTTCTCGAGTCGCGCGGGCTTTGGTCTACGGCACCGTTACAGCCAACGCCGATGCCCCGCTCGTTCTCTCCGGCTCCGTCTTAAACGCCGCCAGCTTCAAGCGCTCGACCAGCGACGTTGTTGTACCCGGCCAGATCGTCTCCATCTTTGGCGACAGTCTGGCCGCGTCCGCCGCGAAGGCCCCCGGCCTTCCCGTTTCCCAGCTCGCCGGGATTCAGGTGCATCTCGGGGATACCGTGATCCCCTTGTTCTACGCCGACCCAGGTCAGGTCAACGCCGTGATTCCTTTCAGTGTTCCGGTGGGCCAGCGCGCGCAATTGATCTTGGAGCGAAATGGCGTACCCTCCGTTCCGTTGTCCATGGTCGCCACCGCGGCGCAACCTGGAATCTTCACTGTCGCTCAAAACGGATCCGGGCAAGGCGCTATTCTTTTGCCCTCCGGCAAGCTCGCGGATGCGAGTTCTCCGGCGCGTCGCGGCGATGTCGTGTCGCTCTACTGCACCGGCCTTGGCCCTGTCAACCCAACCGTCGACGTCACGGCGCCTGCTCCCTCAAATCCTCCCGCTCAGGTTATAGGAAGAACCAGTGTCTTCGTTGGCAACCTCGCAGCGGAGGTGACCTTTGCGGGATTGGCTCCCGGATTCTCCGGTCTCTACCAGGTCAACGTCCGCGTGCCGCAAGGCGCGCCGGTGGGCAGCACGATCCCGGTCATCTTGACTGTCGAGGGTGCGGACTCCAATATTGTCACCATGGCGATCCAATGAGGCTACTCTGACCGCGCCCTACCTCCACCGCCAGATAAACAACCGCCCGCTAGCCATCGGCGATGGCGGCAACTGGTGGCTACACTTTTCCCGTTTGTCATTATCCAAGTGGTCGTAAAAGAAACGCTGTTTTTTAAGCTCCTGGCAGCCCGTGAAAACCGCGTAAGCTTTCCTGTCATTTTGGTATCGGCGGATCTCACCTCCACCAGCCGCTCCGCCAAACCTCCCGTTACCACAATTGTTCAGGTCGGTGGCGATTTACCCAAATCGGGCGATGACGTTTGCGCGTATCGGGGTTACATCGCCAGTCTGATTGATGGTGTAGCCGCCTACCAGCCGCGGGCCGCCGGAGAACACGGCCTTTAGCGAATCCATTCAAAACGCCTGCCCAAATGGCTATCGCTATTGGAGTGGTGGAAAACTCAACGGCACGAGAATCCTTGCAGGACTCCCAATCTCGGGCAGAGCCCTCTGCGGGAATGTAAACCGGAG
>CATPCN010000662.1 GCA_955652855.1 uncultured Chthoniobacterales bacterium
ACTCGGGACAGTCGGGACAAGCCGGTAATCCGAAAAGAGTTTTTCCGCAACCTGCTAGTTAATGACACCGAGCTTTCGCTCTCCGGTACAGCGCTCAAGGCTCCAGCCCGACGCTTTGGAGCGGGCGAGCCTCAAACGGATGAAATTTTGCCGGGCCTTGGCGGCAAGTTCGAAATTAGATTGGATATTAATAACACGGACGTCTATTCCTCGTACTACGGTTACGCGCAGCTGTCCCTTGAGACTTCAGACCGCGTTGTTCGCGTAGTTGGAAAGCACAGGGATGAGCTGAAGCCGTGTCGACGTGTGCGGGCCGGCAACGGCTACATGTTCTGGCCGGATTGGATGCTTCATGAGCTTGACCCCAGTGAGGGGATGACTTACTCGGCCGAATGTTACGCCGTAGAGGACGCGTGGTTCAGCGAGCCAGAACACTTGACGATCCATTTGCATTTCAGGGGGCATCCTGCGCGACGATCCTTGGGTTGCCGCGATCTGAATTCCCGGACAGGCTCCTAGTCGTTCTGGTATGCTCTCTTCAGTCCACGCCGTGATCTCTCGCCCCTTCCTTGAAGTAAACTCGCTGAGAAGCTCTTGATTTTCAGGATCTCGAAAGAGCTCGTCGGCACCCGACCAAATCAACTTCAAAGTCTCATCACCGACCTGAAACGTACGATCTAGATCACGAATCGCCTTCTGCCGCATATGGCGCAGCGCTCTTTCCGCGCTCTTCTCCCCCAGCAAGGATGAAGCAGGCATTGACGGCACCTTCGTATATCGTGCGACTAATCACATAGCAATCACGCATCCTACACGACCGAGCGATTTCTAATAATGTAGAAGTCAATTCCTCAATCGCATCCACTAGAGGGAACATAAGGGCAAGGGCCTGAGTTTTGTTCGCGCACTGTTCAGAAGCAGTCACCAACGACTTAACTAGAGTGTATTGGCGCATGAGGAGATGCAACTGGGAGCACTTCGCATCAATTTGTTCTTGATCGTTCATTACAACTGCGATCTGCCCTCCCATAGCATTCACTCATGGTACGCCCCGACTATCCAAATCGATTTGCCCCAGGTCGGCACAATGCGAATCGGCCTTACGCACGCATTGTAGCCTATCGATTCGCAGTTCTTGCTATACGGCCAAAACGCCGGGACACAACATTTCTTCGCAAGTGCCAGCGTGGGGCAAGCGGCAAGCCGGAGGAGCGCCTACCCAAATGCCTGAGGTAACCGTCCCACTCAGCGCGTCGGGATGATTCCGGATTCGGCACAAACACTCAGACGTTTTTCACGCAAGTTTTTCCTTGAGAAAGTCCGTCACAATCTGCCGATAAACAGTGTCGTCAAATTCTTCGTAGTCGAAGACCGCGAAGAGAGGAGCACAGAGCTTCTTGACCAGCTCCACAATGTCGGATTCGCCAACGCCAAGGCTAAATGTGATGGGGGGTATGCTGACTTCGTTTTCGAGAATGTTCTTCCTGGGCCGGTAGAGAAGCCGCTGAGGAGACGCCGCGGCCAACGTGCGGCCACGAAGTCCATAGTAACGCACGGTAATTTCAACATGAGCGTTTGGTTCTATGCCCGTTGACCTATAAAGATTGATGCAGTGGAGCACCGCCTCAGTTGCGCGCACAATCCGAGTATCAAAGTATAGGACTAAGCGTGAGTTATCCTCAGAGCGGTCGTCTTCAAAGAGTGACATGAGGGTATAAAAGTCTCCGCTCCTGTTCAATGTCCAATAGTCGAAGCTACCTCGTCCGGGCAAGATAAGGCCCTTGGAGACGTTGGCCACAATGCCCTCATTGGTCGGTTTCGGACGCGATTCCTCATTATTCTCCAGGACGATGCCAATCGGCCATCCAAACGTATGCACCTGCGCTTGTCTCGCCAATGTCAACAATTCGGGTTGGGTCTTTGAAATAAAGGAGTCTTTCAGAAAGTGACATATTTCCATGTAGGCGTTAATCCCTACAGCGGATAGGCTGGCAAGCGCCTCACTTCGATGCCGCTGTAGCCATGCGCGATCGAGTTCGCGACGGTTGCGGGTCGGTGGGGGAGCTAGCCCTTGGCCCATTGCCGTGTACCAGTCGAGTCTGGCGGCAAGAAGGCGAGCGAGGATTTCGTAAGCGTGGCCAATACTCGCCGGGTCACTTGTGCCCTCATCAATGACGGGCAACTGCTCGCCAAAGCTCCAATACGGTACGTAGGGAATGCGCAGTAGGTCGATCGCATCATGTGGCGTCTTTCCGCTAGGTAACCAATCGCGGTAAAGCTCGCCGAACTGGTCTGCAAACTTGTTCTTCCACTTCGTCGCTCTCTCATATTCCGTCCGGCTTTCATCCCTCGCTGGAACCGGCACCGAAAAAAGCCGGCCGCGGTCAACAGGCAGACGTTCTTGAGCCCTTCTGGCGCGCTCCACAATCTGTAAGGCGCCCTCGGTGCTCGACTCAGTGGTCGTAAAGAACACAACTAGTACATCGGCCAAGTGTACGGTGCATATCCCTCCTATGTCCGTAAAACCTGTTCTGCTGTCTATGAGTACGAACTCGAACTCCGAGACCCACTCCTTACGAAGTTCCTCAATGTAGGAGCCGAGGCCGTGCTTGTCGAAAAGTTGGGGAAAATCAAGGGATTGCAGTCGGACATTGTAATCGTTGTCCCTCCGTCCCGCGCCGATCATTGACAATCGCCCGGAACCGCCCCCGATATCGATATCCATCAGGCAGTCGCGCCAAGTCAACCGGTTTGTTGTTCCAGTCGCCTGTACGAGTTCGACAACACCGGGCCTCTTAATGCATAGTTCTCGGATATCGGGCTTCACGTGAGCGAAGAACCGCTCAACTCCCGGCGCTTCAAGGTCCCAGTCCACAATGAGTACTGAACGGCCCCACTTCGCGAGTAAAACGGAAACATTGGCGAGCGCCATGGTTCGACCCATTCCGCCCTTGAACGAATAGAAAGTGTAGACGATTCCACGTTCCTTAGGGTTGGCCGAGGGAATCATAACCTGGCTAGTCCAATTTTTGCTGGCGCGATGCCGGAAGCCTCCACGATCGGCCAATCCGCTTCAAATTCCGGAGCGGCCTGGATCATTCGAGCTACTGACTTGGCGAATTCCTTCAGAACGTCTTCAAATTCAATCGCTCTCTGACTATTCCAGAACGCCGGCGCAGTTGAAGTGTA
>CATPCN010000663.1 GCA_955652855.1 uncultured Chthoniobacterales bacterium
GTCTAATCCAGGAAAATCTCCTTAGAAAGGAGGTGGTTGCCTTGCAGAGATTCGCAGGACTGCATTGGAACTACTTCGAGAAGAATTTGTTCAGATCGTTGTGAATGTTCAAGCACTGTCGAGGTAAGCGTAACGGCGTTGGCAAATTCTGTCAAGCGACGAAGGAGTTCTGACGAAGGAGTTCTTGTCATGAAGCGACGGGCGCTTTCGCGGCAAGCTCATCGCCCGACGGCGCCCCATAGTTGAGATGTTTTCGAACCGCCTCGCGAAGCGTTTGTTTATTCATGCCAAGGTAGTACCTGGCGGTCGTTTGGATGTCCTGGTGGCCAGCCAGTTCCTTGATCAATGTAATATCGGCGCCGTTGTTGCGCAGATTCGTGCAATAGGTGTGCCGGAGAATGTGCGGAGTCAGTGGCTTGTCGATACCGGCTCGCTGCTTCAGCTCCTTGAAGTATTTCGAAAGATCATTGCGATCCCAGCGGCGCGCAATTCCAGTGGTGACGAAGACGGCAGGGCAGTCGTCGGCGCGGAAATGTAAAAATCGTTTGATCCAACCGAGCGTAGCTTCAGGGAAAAAAACAGTGCGCGTCTTCCGGCCCTTCCCGACGACGTCAACCTCGGTACTTCCCATTTCAAAAGGTGTTCGATCCAGGGAAAGCGCTTCAGAAATCCGCAATCCCGTAGTTAGGAGCACTTCGACGAGTGTACGCATCCGCAGGCCCGTGAATTTGTGGACCTCGAGGCACCAGGTGCGAAGGCGTTCGACCTCGTCGTTGGTGAGGTAATGGACGTAAGGCTTCGGCCTTGGCGGAAGCTGAATTTCCCGATCCGGATCGAGGCAAGTGAGCTTAAGCACTTGCCGACAGAACTTGCAAAACAACTTCAGGGTCATCAAAATGCTGTACTGCCGATTGGTTCCGACGCCCCGATCAACCATTGCCGTTCGGAGCTTAACCACATCCATGCGCGTCATTTGCTCAACTTCGATTTCCCCGAGCACAGGCAGAATCCATGCTTGAAAGCAATCCCGAAGCTTGATGAGGGTCTCGCGTGCGTAGTTTCGTTCACCGCGCGCGTAGGTCATAAACAGGTTGTATGATTCACTAATCTTCATTGCTCGGGCAGCGTAGCATCATCTTAAAATCTGGCAAGGAGGGAAAATTTGGCAGAAGTGTCCGAAACGACAGCTTAACTGTGGAAAACTTGCGAGCAGGGTCATCTCTGCTTACCCGTGGGCGAAAACGCCATTCGCGCCAATCATTCAGATCGCCGGGCCTAGCCCCATGGTTCTTGATCGCCGTTCCGAAGCTACGCTGGTGAAGTCAATGTGGGACGAGTCTGCTCTTGACGGATTCATCCCCAAATCATATGCTTCTCTTACTGTTACTCTTAACTTCAAACTTCTATGAACCTGACCAGAGAACATTTTGATGCAGCCATCAAAGGCCTGGCAACTCAACTGAGCTTGGATGAACTCGCAGAGAGGGTCGCAACCGTTGAGCAAACCTTGGCTTCCCACACAACCTCCCTCGATGCTATCGCCAAGAACACCGCGCACTGGCGAACCGAGGCAGCCGCGCTGCATTTGGCGTATAGCCGGCACGACGCTTGGTTGCACCAGATCGCAGGCAAGCTCGGTATGGAGCTATCAGATAATTAGCGAAGCCAAAAACCAAGAGCCTCTAATACGGGGCTCTCTTTTCACTTCGATAGGGAGAACTGGAATAGTTAAAATGGCCTGCTTCGAAGTGGTTCATGGCTCGATCACGACGCCGTCATCGGCGATAAGTCAGCCATCATCGTAAAAGCGGCACGCAACCATCGTTTGGCGGACGCCACCGATTAGTCTGCCCGTCCCGCCTTCATGGGCATCAGTGAGCCACGACGTTACCGCGCTGGGGGTAGAGGAACGAGGGAAGCTGTCCTCCCGAGACCTGAAGATATAACCGTGCCGAGGCCGGCGGGTGTGTTCTTCGTCCCGAAGAAAAACTCATTGGGTAGAGCGTGGGTCGTCGAGCTTCCATCTCGGAAACTTTCAACAACTGCGAGTGTGTAGTTGCCTTCCGCCAAAGTCAGCGGAATTAGTACGTTAGCAGCCGTGAGTACAATATCCGTCTCCATGGGCGAAATGTTCGTTATCTGTAGCGGCAGAACGAAACCATTCAACCGTACTAGGTAGACGCGGTAATTGCTGTCAATCAAGGCGTTGTGGACACTCACCGTGATTGTTCCGTCTGCGTTGACTGCCGCATCAATCTTCCGCCCCGGATTTACCTTGACGCTGATGTAGCCGCGTCCGCGTGCAACGAGCCTGTCGCCGCCTTTGCTGCGGTCAACAAGCTTGTACTCGCTGACCAGCTGGCCGCGAATCCCGAGCGCCAGTACTCCTTGTGCCGGCAAGTACACAGTCTGCCCTTGAGCGATTGCTGTTCCTACATGGATCGCTGAATCAATCGCCCCGCCGAGTTCCGAAGGGTAGAAGAGATAGTAATCCCCACCAGAGTAGCCTGCCAGAAAACTAACCGCGTTCTGGGCGTAGAGGATGCCCGGTAATTCGTAGAAAGTAGCGACTCTCAAACCCGAAGCCATAATAGGCCGAGGGTGAGTTTTTTCTGCCAAGAAAAAGGAGAGAGTCGCTATGAAGAAACAATACCAGATCGAACAACAACGAGCCGTGCA
>CATPCN010000664.1 GCA_955652855.1 uncultured Chthoniobacterales bacterium
AATCGTTTCCGAATCAATTGGATCACCGCCGGGCTCGGCCTGGCCGCGGCTGCCACGTTTCTTGTTCTGGCCAGGATCGACAATGCGCCGCCGAAACAGAATCTGATCGCATCCAGTTCTCCAGCCCGCGTGCAAACGGCGCGTCCGGTCGATAACATGGTGCCGACGAGTTTGACTGAAGTCGTTTACAACACACGCGACGAAGGTTTGCGCTTTGTTAATGACGGAGCGGAGCCGTTGCGTCGTGTGCGCGCACACAAACTCGAGACTCTGCAATGGCGCAACCCGCAAACCGGCGCGTCGCTGCGCGTTTCTTACCCGAGCGAAGAGATTTCGCTCATCCCAACTTCCGGCCAATGATTTTTGAAAAAAGCTCGGACCCTTAACCAAAACAAAACATGAAAACAAAATCCATCGTAACAATTGCAGTCATCACGCTCTTGCCTTTGCTCGGCTTCGCGCAAGCACCCGCGCCACCGGTTCCGCCCGTGCCGCCTGCTAATCGACTCATTCCGCCAGAGCCCGGCGACAAGGAGCCGAAAGTTCCCGTGACCTATTTGGGAGTCAACACCTCGGATGTTCCGAGCGTGTTGTGCGATCAACTCGGTATGCCGAAAGGATTCGGCGTCGTGGTTGATTATGTTGAACCGAATGGTCCCGCGGCCGCGGCCGGCGTTCAACAAAACGACATCATCAAAATGTTGAACGACCAAATCCTGACCGGTCCGAGCCAGCTCGCTAAATTGGTGCGCAGTTTTCAGGAAGGAACCAGCATTACTCTCACTCTGGTGCGCAAAGGTCAGGAACAAAAAGTCACCGTGAAGCTCGCGAAAAAAGAAGTGTCCCGCCGGCATGCCGGGATGCATGGGCCGCCATGGGAATGGAATTTTGGCGAGATGGGCGACTTCAACAAAGACATGGAAAATTTGAAGGACCACCTCGGCGATGAAAAGCAGGGCATGATTCACGACGCTGTCATGAGAGCTCAGGAAGAAGCGCAACACGCCCGCGAGCAGGCGCAACGCGTGAGAGAGCAAGTTCAGCGTGTTCGTGAAGAAGCGCAGCGTGCGCGTGAAGAAGGCCGGCGCGCGCGCGGCGCCATCCGCATTCAGAGCTCGAATGACGGAACACTAAGATCGACAAGAATCGATCTCGGCAAAGCGCAGATCGCTTACACCGATGACAAAGGCGAATTGAAAATCGAGATGGCCGACGGCAAGAAGCTTCTCACCGCCAAGGATCCTCAGGGAAAATTGATCTTCAGCGGGCCAGTCGAGACCAAGGAGGACCTCGACAAAGTTCCGGCTGACGTGCGCCAGCGCTATGAAAAGATCGAGCAGAAAGATTTGCCGGAGATTGCCCCTGCCATTGTCGATTCAGATGACGACGCGGATGACATGGATAACGATAACGACGCGGACGATGACTCCGCCGGGAACTCCGTCCAGCAAGTCTCCAATCAAATCCAAATCTTCCCACACCAATTCTGGATGTTCAGCCGCGCCGTTGTGATCTGACGGAGGGACGCGCGGAGCCTGCCCTGAGCGAAGTCGAACGGGTCGCGTCCGTGAGTTTTGGGCATGACAGCGCATGCCCCTCCAATTTGGAAAAGTCCGCCGAGGCTTAACCCGGTCCGCCGGTTCGGACGGACTCGTCCGTGGCGAGCCTGGCCATCCGCTCGGCGGACTTTTCCTTGTCGATCTTGTACGCGCCGCTAGTTTGCGCGATTATTTTGTCACCGGGCCGAGCGGCAGCACAACTTTGCCGAACAATTCGTTGAGCACCTGCGCGAGTCCTGTGTAAATCGCGGAGAATCCGCAGAGGATTCCTTCATAACCGGTGACATGTTTGAAGCCGGCGCTCGCCGCGGTGAAATCGCCGAAGGCGAGCATGAAGAATAGAATGGTGAGCGTGCCGAAAACGACTTGCAACGCGCGGTTTAGCCGCAATGTGCCGAGAAACATGACGCCGGTGAACAGTCCCCACATCGCGAGATATGCGGCCATTGCCGTGTCGTTAGACGATGCGCCCCATCCCAATTTCGTTAGAACAATCGACGTGACCAGCGACAGCCAGAACAAACCGTAGGAGATGAAGGCGGTGGCGGCGAATGTGTTGCCTTTCCTCCATTCCATAATGCCGGCAATGATTTGCGCGGCGCCGCCATAGCAAATCCCCATCGCCAGAATCATGGCGTTGAGTTCATAGTAGCCGGCATTGTGCAGGTTTAGCAACACGGTCGTCATGCCGAAGCCAAGCAGCCCCAGCGGAGCCGGATTTGCCGTCGTATCCTTGATTTGAGTGATGGAATCGTTCATAGGGTTCTGCAGAACGTTTGACCAAACGCGAGATAAACTGTCAATAGTATGATTCACGCGAATGATCACTCGGTCCCGTCAACTCCGGCTGGGAGGTTCCTCGCTCCGCTCGGAATGACACGCGTTGTTTTGTTTTGTGTTTCGATGGCGATTTTTGGCGGCCCGAATCTACACGCGCAAACATCGGCATCATCTCCAAGCTCCACGCCGTCGCTCGAGCAACGCGTTGCCGATCTGGAAGCGTACGTGAACAATTCGGCGCGCGGCGCGGACGCCGCGAACGCGCAAACTATTTCAAACATTTCCGGCTCCGGTCCCGGACACAACGGCTGGATGATGACCTGCGCGGCGCTGGTCCTTTTCATGACACTGCCAGGGCTCGCACTTTTCTACGGCGGACTCGTTAGGCAAAAAAATGTATTGTCGATCCTGGCGCAATGTCTCGGCATCGCTGGCTTGGTGACAATTTTGTGGTGGGCGGTTGGATACTCGCTCGTCTTCTCGCGCGGCTCGCCATTTCTCGGCGGCTTTAAATTCGCGTTTCTGCGCGGCGTCGATGCGCAGCCGAACGGCGATTACTCCTACTGGGTCTCGCATAATGTCTTCGCGATGTATCAGCTCATGTTTGCGATCATCACGCCGTCGTTGATCATTGGCGCGGTCGCGGAGCGAATGAAATTTGCGGCGGTCATGACGTTCGTCGCGCTCTGGATGTTCGTCATTTATTTTCCGCTCGCGCACATGATTTGGGGCGTGGACGGCTGGATGAATGGCCTTTCGAATCCCGCTGCGAAAATCCACGCGATCGATTTCGCCGGCGGCACGGTCGTACACATGTCATCGGGCTGGTCGGCGTTGGTCGTGTGCATGATGCTCGGACGTCGGCTTGGGTTTCGCAAAGAGATCATGGCGCCCCACAGCATGGTGCTTTGCATGGTGGGCACGGGAATGTTGTGGGCAGGTTGGTACGGTTTCAACGCCGGCAGCGCGCTCGGCGCGGATGGAATCGCGGCCAACGCGTTCATGACGACGACGCTCGCCACAGCGGTTGCGTCGTTCACCTGGGCGATGCTCGAATACATTTTGCGCGGCAAACCGAGTGTGCTCGGATTTTGTTCCGGCGCGCTTGGTGGGCTCGTCGTGATTACGCCGGCCTGCGGTTATGTCGATCCAACGGGCGCGGTCATTATCGGCATCGCCGCGGGGATCGTTCCATTTTTTGCGTGCACGAAATTGAAGTCGTGGTTCCACTACGATGACGCGCTCGACACATTTGGCGTGCACGCGGTCGGCGGGACGCTCGGCGCATTTCTCACTGGCGTCTTCGCGACGGCCCGCGTGAATCCGAATCTAGCGAAAATCGTCGGGCACACGCTTTGGCTCGAGCAACTCAAAGCCATGGCGGTGACGTTCGTGCTCG
>CATPCN010000665.1 GCA_955652855.1 uncultured Chthoniobacterales bacterium
GGAGCCGACTATTACGATCAGTTGAACCCCGAAAAGACGATTCAGAGATTGGTGCAACGGCTCGGAAGGCTTGGGGTTGAGGTCGCCATCGCGCCAAAGGAGGCGAACGCCTAACTATTGAATACAAGGACGCTAGCGGCAGAAGTTTTCTAACGACTCTACGCAAGGGCACGCCGTAATTGTCCCACCGCGCGCGCGTCAACACAGCAAGGTCAAAGCCTAACGGCTGGTCCTTAACCAGTCCGCTATGGTCGCGGTCCGGTTCGAGAGCAAGTGCCGCGCAAATATCAGGCAAGTCGGCTTGGAATCTGCGATACCGATCAACAATTTCACCGCCTCCGGCTAGCCTGGACCGCCGAGATGTTGCTTGGAGCCAGTTTCGTACTTCCCGAATTGCGTTCTCGGGATCGCCTCCGTGCGCCCGAATATCTTGCCCGGAAATGTCCGAAATGAACTGTCGGTATCGGTATTGTTCGCTGTCCAGGATTAGAGTGCGCTTCTTGCTTTGATTCCGCGGTCCAAACCGCCTGCACGCGAGGAACAAGCCGAGTTCCAACGGCATATTGAAGCGGGGAAGATTTGTGATGACGTCCAAGGCGACGGCGGAAAGGTCGTTGATTCCAAACCGACACTCCTCGATCATCCTTTCGATCTTGGAGAGGCGAAAATCTCCAGCATCGTCCTCCTCTAACGAACAACGGGCGACGAATCCCAGGTCATACACGGCGAAGACGATGGCGTTGAATAGCGGCCTGTAGCGGTCGTCGAAAGGGCAGTTAATGAAGACGTGATTACGTTTTAGGCGAGCGCTCACGGATGGCATCAGCTTGTACGCGCCGGAGCGAGATTTCGCCCACGGCCCGCTCAATGTCGCCGGCTCGGCGGCTCTTCCTGGGCGGGTCCTGAACCGGAGTCATTCGGTATGCTCCGTGGTCTTTGATCTGGCCGTCCGTTCCGTGAACAACGAACTGGCCAGCTTTTTTTTTAACGCTTTTCCGCGCAGCTTGGACGGCCTCGCCTTGAGTGACGAAAATCTTTCCGGATTTGCCTTCCTTCTTTACGACCCAAGTGCCGTCTGACGGAAATACATGAACGGTCTTTGCAGCCATGTTCATATTGTACCGCGCACTGCAAAAGCGATTGCCGCTTCCAGGGCGACCGCCGGCCTTCCGTCTCCCAGCTCGCAACGGTACTAGCTTCTGGTGAACGGCGTAACTGGCCGACGACGCCGCGGTGTGCCTGTCGTCCGCAAAACTCTCGGCGGGGTTATCAAGACTGAATATCCCGTGTTAAAGCTGATTACGAAAACGCAAGCACCTCTTAGTTTTGATCGCTACTCACGCGGCAATCCCCACCTATAACCTCATTGACCTTCCCATCCTGTGACTCCACCAGGAATACAAAGCCATCCCTCGATACCTGTACCTGACGCTTGGCGTAAGTGGGCCGGCCGTGGAAGTCCAGGCATTCGATGCGCTGATCGTAATGCGGTGGCGGCGGCCGGGCCGCAAGCCAGTAGGCCACGACAACGGCAATCACGAAATATGCGGTCAGCCTTAAGCGCCGCGGCAACCGTGCCTTGCAGTCGTGGCCATTAAGCTCCATTGACAACTTGTGTCCGATTGGCAATCGGCCCGTAAGTAATTCCGGATCCAACACCAGGCGGATTACCAATCCGCGGCAGGATGCCATCCTGCCCCACATAAGACTTGGCCGCTTCCTGCTTTAACTTCGTGTGCGGCGGAGCCGCAATCCGGGCGTGATGCATTTTCTTACTGCCAATCTCTTCGTGTTTAACCACACTCCTCACAGGGCTGGGCTTGCCAACCGCCGCCGAGTCAGCCATCATGTACCTTGCAGGTGCGCAAAGGGCGCACCTGGATAACAATTATGAAATATTGCTGCAAAAACGTCAAGAGGCGAAAGTGGCGGAACCCATAAAAACCCAGAAGACCACCGTTCGCTTGCCGGAAGATACGTACTGGAGGTTAAAGGCCAAGATCGCTGAGCGCCGCCTCGACCTGACCCAAGCTCTTGAACAGGCGGTAGTTTCCTGGATGGATACCCCACTACCAGCGGTCAATCCGGCCTTAGAGCATAAAAGAATCCTGCAATTTGCCGATATTTCAGAATATGCCTCGGTTGTGGATGCAGCCGAAAAAGTCATCGCCGCCTGTGAGCGGCTGATCGAGCTGGGAAAAGGGTCCAGTGAAACCAGTACCGATTCCAGAGGGCAGGGTGATCCAGTAGCAACGTCTGTCGATCATCCTACGGGCCCGGAAGCTCCTAAGACAAGCGGCCCGAAACCTCGCAAGGGAACTGGAACAAAGCGCGGCGGTTGAACCGGGGAATCATACCACCTGGCTGCAAAAGACCAGACAGGGCGGAATCATTAAATACAATCTACGGGTCCGGTAGAGTGAATTGCTTGACTACTTCTTCCGTCAAGCGCCACTCGATGAGTTGCAGTTTGCGCAATAAATAAGCGATCCCCACCACAGAGATTATCCGACTGCATGCATGACGCTTTCCCGTCGTATTAGACTCATTGCGTGTTTCACGCTGGCATTTTGTTTTGGAACGGCAACCGGTTCGGCACGTACCAGCCGCTATTCATTCGGACGTTCTTCACCCCAAGTCGTCTGGTCATTCGTATAATCGTTCATCAGGACATTCATCTCGCTGCTCGTCTACCAAGTGCTCGTCCTGTGCGCGCACCAGCAACGGCAGAATCGCTCGCAGTTCAAGTGCGAAGCATGAATTTCAACCTCAGAATCAAAGTCCACCAACTGCTAGAATACGTCA
>CATPCN010000666.1 GCA_955652855.1 uncultured Chthoniobacterales bacterium
CCTTAAATGTCTGATTCCTCTCGTGCTCAAGTGTTATTCTCGCCGGAGGCCTTATACGCGGAAGTTCCGTCAGGCCCGACCATGACAAAGCTGCGCTTCACCAAAGAAGCGCTCGTCCATAAGAACGCCACAGCGGTCAGCGCTGAGATACGGACAGACCGCTCCCGCAGCAACCTTCTGCTGGTAGGCGTCGACACCGCTGGCGCGATAGACGGCGAGTTCAGCGCGCAGACATGGGACTCGCTGCTTGAGGCCGCGCTGTGCGGCACGTGGAGCACGGCAGGTGACGTGACCCTCGCGGACGGTGCCAGCACGATCACCTCGACCAACTACACGTCCGCCACCGCGGCGTTCGTCGCGGGCGACGTCGGCAAGACCATTTCCGGCACGAACATCCCGGTCAACACCTACATAGCGACGGTGACGAACGGCACGACTATCCAGCTTTCCCAGAACGCGACCGCCACCGGCACGACGCTCTCGTTCACTATCAAGGGGCGCTCTGCTGCCAACGTTCTCAACAACGGCACCACCAACCGCTCGTTCCTGATCGAGAAAGGCTACCTCGACATCGCCCAGTATTTCTCCTATCGCGGCATGGTGGTGGACGAGTTCAACCTCGACCTGACCGCGCGCGCGCTGGCCAAAGTCAACGTCACCTTCATGGGTTCGCAGGCGTTCCGCTCCGGCACGACGCTGGCGGCCACGCCAAACCCGCAGCCGACGACGCCCATCATCACCTCCGGGCCGCTGATCACCGGGCTGCAGGCGAACACGAACATGACCGGCATCAAGATCAAGGACATCAAGTTCAAGATTAAGAACAACCTGCGCATACACGACGTGGTCGACCAGTTGGCCACCGACGATCTGGGGCGCGGCGTCATGGACATCACCGGCACGTTCAACGCCTACTTTAAGAACGGCAGCTTGTACGACCAGTTCCTCGCCAACAGCGCGATCAGCTTCTCGTTCGTCATCACCGACGCGGTCGGCAAGAGCTACACGTTCCTGATGCCCAACCTGAAGCTGCCGAACGCGGACGTGCAAACGCCCGGCGTGGACGTGGACGTGATGTTGCCGGTCGAGTTCCGGGCCTTGTACGACTCGGTGACAGGCGTGCAGATGCGAGTTTCGCGCACCTAAAAGAAGTAAAAGGCGCGCTTCTCGTAGGGTACGTCGAAATCGACGTAGCTTACGAACCCAATGAAACTGAAAGGACAACTGAACTATGGACATTGCACAATTGAAAGCAGACCCGGCGCTCGTCGGTGAAGGCGTCTGGAAAGTGTATCAGAACGAGGGCGAACCCAACGAGGTGGCCTTCAAGATCGGCTACTTCCGCGACGCGAAATACGAGAACCGATACAACCGGCTGCTGATGTCGGCCCGGCGCAAGACGCGCGCGCGCGACCTGCCGGTTGAGTTCGCGACCGAGGCGCTGATCAAGGCGATGGTCGGCCACATCGTCAAGGACTGGCGCGGCCTGACCAAAGGCGACCAGCCGTTCGAGTACAGCGACGAGAACTGCCAAGAGTTCCTGACCGCCGTGCCTGAGGTGCGCGAGTGGCTCATGGCGGAGTCGTCGATTCTGGAGAATTTCCAAGTTATCCATGACGACGACAACACCGAGGAACCCGCTGACACGCGGGCGCTCAAAAGCAGCCCTGCGCTGGCATCTGGAGTGGAGTAAGGACGAGGACTTTCTGCAGGCCGTGGCCGACTCCGGCGAGGAGGTCGAGGCGCTGGAGACCCGTCCCGCGCTCGACCCAGACCTCGGCTTCATCCTAGGCAAGTTCTTCCTGGTCTCGCGCAGCCGCCCGCAGTCGATGGGCGGCGTCGCCCCGGTGCAACTGAGCGACATCGAGACCGTCTACCGCATGTACGACCTGAGCGAGCTGCTGCCGATAGGCGAGTTCGTGGACTACTGCATGGTGCTCGACAACGAGCTGCTCGCGTTCTACCGGGAGCGCGAGAAACGAAAGGAGCTGGCCGATGGCTGAAACAGTTTACGGTGTAAGGGTTCAGGCTGACGTCGCGGAGGCGGACAAGTTCAACACGTCCATCAAGGGCATGGGGACGAACGCCGGGGACGCGTCCGCGAAGATCAAACAGCTAGGCTCGGACTTGGACACGCACACCGCGAAGTTCCGCGCACACAACGATGTCCTCACCGCCAACGCGAGTAGCCTGAGCAATATGATCCGGTTCCTCGGCCCGCTCGGCGGCGAGTTCGGCAGGCTCGGCTCCAACGTGGAGAGAGCAGCCCTGACGATTGAGCGAATGACAGAAGGAGCAGGCCGCGCAAGGTCAGGTTTGTTGTCTATGGTCGAGACTATAGGTGGTGCAATAGCCGTATTGGCGACGGTCGCAATTTCAGTCTACGCCGTCGAAAAGGCATGGGGCGTCCTCAAGGGTAGCGTAGAAGCCGCCAGCCAACGCATACGCGAGGGGTTCAGTTTCCAGTTCCTGATCGGCAACGCGGACATTGCCAAACAGAAATTGCAGGAGCTGACGGACGTGTGGGAGAACTCCGGCATCAAGAACTTCGGCGACTTCACCGGCGCGGCCAAGTTCCTGCTCCTGACCAGCACCGGCACCGCCAACCTGACAGAGCGGTTGAAGGAGTTCGGGGAGGTCGCGGTGGCGACGCAAGGGTCAGTCGAGGGCGTCGCGCAGGCTTACGAGCGCGTCCAGCAAGCCATCCTGCACGGCATCGACCTGCCCACGTCGCGGAGCGGCGGAGGCGGCTCGTCGCTCGAACTGCACGCGATCATGGAGGCGCTCGTCGACGAGACGGGCAAGACCGAGGCGCAGGTGCACGAGATGTTTAAGAGGGGCGAGGTCGACGTCCGGCTCCTCAACAAAGCGATAGCTGACGCCACGACCGGCATGGGTCGGTTCGCCGGAGCGAGCAAAGAGTGGCTCGCGACGTTCCCCGGCGGCATCGAGGACATCCAGAAGAAGTGGCTGATTCTGCAGGAGACTTTCGGGAAACCGATCGTGAACGCGCTAACGCCGCTGCTGGACGTCAACAGCAAAAGTTTCGACGACGCGAAAAGGCACGCGGACGAGTTCGGCAAACGCGTCGCGGCCTTGGTGGACGACTTCGCCAAGGTAGTCCAAGACAAAGGCTGGTCGGCGGCTATCGAACAGGCATGGCACGATCTGGTCGACCGCATCAACACGCATCTTGAGACCAAGTTCACCGAGCTGTGGCACGCCGTGATTTACGACGTTCCGAAAGCCGAGGCGACGGCGTTCCACGACTGGTACATAAAAGAAAACCAGATAACTTGGACAGATTTATACAACGGGTGGAACGACTTTTGGACAAGCTGGCTCGCGCAGGCCAAGTCCTACGCCCAACAGTTTAGAGAGTCGCTTAGTTGGTTTAATCCGCAAGGTGGCGCGACACCGACCCCGCTTCCACCCGGCAGCA
>CATPCN010000667.1 GCA_955652855.1 uncultured Chthoniobacterales bacterium
AGCTTGTTCCAATCGGCCAACGCATAACGCCCCGCGATGCTGAAATTGCGGTCGTCAGTGTCACCAGAGAAGCGCTCGATTTCGTTCTGGATCGCGACATCGAAGCGCAACGGCAATCCCATCTCAATTTCCTGCGTAAACAATTGATGCGGCGGGCCGTGCCGAAACACGTCGCCTTCATAAATCGTTTCTAGTTCGAAGCAAAACGGAGGCAAGACATACGATTTCGTCAGGGTGGAAATGCGGCCGCGCGACAAATCCGGTGGTGCGCCGTAAGCGCTCGGAAGTTCCTCCGCTTCCACGAGCACATTCGGCGCTTCCCGAGCTTGCTCCGCGGCAGCAACGCGAACTGAAAGCCACGCGCAATAAGCGAAGACGCCGAGCAAGATCGACATTCGGCTCAACGTTTTCATTTTCAAAAACTGAAGCCGACAATTGCGCGCACCTGCACGTCCGGTTCTTCCGCTGTGTCGGTCAACTGCGTCAACACAGTCACTGTCGTCCACCAGCGGGGAAAGCGAACGGAAACGTTCGGGCCGAAGAAAACATTTTGCGTCGTGTCGCGCGACCATTCGGGGAACAAGATTTCATGCAGAAATTCCGCGCCGAAGGAAAAACGCGGCGACAATTCATAGCTGGCTCCGAGCGCTTGCTGAAATTCGCCCGCGTTTTCGGTAAGGCCGCTTCCTTCCCAAGTTGCTTCCAATGTTGCGTTGTAAGCGCAAACGAGCGGGCCGAAATTTTTTTGCAGAATGATCTTGGATTCGAGCTCGACGAGGCGATCGCCCGCGCGAATCTCGCCGTAAATCGAAGAGCCGATCGCGTCGGCGACCGGATTGCTCAAATTGTAAATCAATTCGAGCGCCGAATCCGAATAGGTGAAACCATGTCGATCTTGCGCGGGATCATCGACGAAGTTCCAGTCGGCGAGATAAAGCGAGGCGCGCAGTTTGTCGTTCACGCCCCATTCAATTTCGTGCCGGAAGTCGAGCTCATGTGCGCGCGATCCATTTGACGAGCGAGTCGCCCACGTCACCCAATTCTCCGTTTCGAATTCGCCAGCCTCGGGCGGAATCGTTTCGTAAATATAAGTGAAATGGCGCGCATCGGCGAAACAACAAGGCGCCGCAATGAGCCACGCGATGGCGCAAAGCGACAGAAGCTTCTTCATGCGATCGATGCTTTTTCCGTTACGCGGTGGTCCGTCATCCCGAACGGAGTGAGGGACCTCGCCTACGGTGATGGCGCACACGAGAAATTAATTGCGTAATCGTTAGGGTTACGGGAGATCCCTCGTCGTCGGAGCTTGCCCTGAGCGCACTCCGAGAGTCGAATTGGCGACCCGGGATGACGGCGCGCAAGATCGACATCACGCGATCGCTCACGGGACGGTTTCCAATCGTTCCACGATCTTGGCGTCGTCCTCTGGCTGCGACTCGCTTGGCGATTCCGGTGCATCTCCGCCGCGAAAATGACGGGCCGCATAATAAGAGCCCACAACCAGAACCGCCGCGATCAGTTGCGCGGCCAACGTTTCGATCGTCGGGAAAACGGCGAACCACATTCCCATCCATGGCGGAATGATGTTCACCAGCGAGCTGATCTGCGTTTGCGTGATCCAATGCGCGAGCTGCATTTCCTGCGCTTGCTCGCCCACCATCACGAGCAACACAACGCCGAGCAGAACGCCGGTCGTAATCAACATTTTCCGATAGGGAAGGCGTTGTTGCAGAACGAAAGTTAGAACGGCGACCATGCCCGAAAGAATCAAGCCGAGCAGCGCGCCCTTCAGCACCACGGCGCCGCCCAGCCGCAGATAATAGCTCTGCAAAAAGAGAACGACCTCGAAACCCTCGCGATAAAGCGACGTGAACCCGAGCAGGATCAATCCCCATTGCAAACGCCGTTGCGAAATTTCGACGCTGCTCGCGCCGGCCAGCAGCGTTTTCCGGCGGCGATTGTGCGCGCGAATCCAGCCGCCCCAATAAATTTTGTGGAAGAACCAATTCATGATGACGAGCAGAACAATCACCGCGAGAAGTCCGGTCGCGGCCTGCAAGTCGAGAGCGCGCATGTTATCGCCGAGCGAACTGACGATGCGCACGGCGATCAGCCAGGTGATCAACGTTGCGACGAACGCGAACCCGGCGCCGACTGCGACCGGACGCCGATGCGCTTGTTTCTTTCCTGTCATGCTCGCGGTGATGGCGGCGAGAACGAGAATGCACTCGAGCCCTTCACGAAAAACGAGCACGCCAATGTCGAGAAACGCGACCGTCGGACTGGTGTTCGGCTGCGTCGGATCCGGCGCGCCATGAACGGTCACGCCCTGCCAGACGATCACCGCCGCAACGAAGAGCGCTGCCGCAATAATGCCGGTGCGAAGAACTGTGCGCAGTGAGGTCACCCTAAAACGCTAACACATCGCTCGAATGACCGCTGTCGTTCGGTTGCGAATTTTTAGCGGGCGCTTGCATCGACATATCCCCTGGACGCCTTGTGATTTTCCCGTGAGCGCGTAACTTTTTCGATGCGTCGTCGCTTGGGATTTACCTTGATTGAGATCGCGATGTCGGTCTTTATCCTGCTCCTCATCCTCTTGCTCGCCGTGCCGAGTTTGCGAGGCGTTCTGGCCGATCGGCGCGCACGTCGTTCGCTCAATGATTTGAATAACCTGGTGCGTCAGGCGCAGGAACGCAGTGTGACCGAGCGGCGTCCGTATCTCATCGTGTGGACGAGCAAGAGCATCGTGCTTCGGCCCGAGATATTTTCGAAAGGCGAAGAAAAGGCGCCGGTTGCCACGATGTCGATCCAACGAGGGGAAAGTTTCGCGATTAAATTTCCGGCTGCGTTGGAAAAAGATCCGCCGCCCGAATGGATCTTCTGGCCGTCGGGAACATGCGAACCGGTTACCGTTTCATTTCAAGGCGGGAGCGGCTCGTGGACCGCAAATTATTCGGCGCTGACGGCGCGTCCCGCGCTGGCAAGTTATGTGGCGAAGTAACATTGAAGTTCGAAGTTCGAAGTTCGAAGGCCGAAGGCCGAAGGCTGAAAATCGAAATTCGAAGAAAGCCTTCGCGCTTTACGAAGTTCTGCTCGGCGTCACCATCTTCGCCGTCGGCGTGCTTGTGATTGGGCGCTCCATCTCAAATTGTCTGAATGCGAGCACGATCAACGCGGAGGAAGATCGGGTGCGGCAAATTTTGGCGAACCGAATGGCAGAAATCCAGGCGACGCCAACGAATCCGGATGCTTCCGCTGAATCCAAGATCGACACTGGATACGGCGCGGTAAAATTAATTCAAAAAAGTGCGCCGGCCGGTTTGAAGGAGAATGATGTCGATCTTGTCGGGATCAATCGCGTGACGTTGCTGGCCGAATGGCAGCGCTCCGGCATCAATCAAACGCAGCGGATCGAGTTTTATGTTTATCGGCGCTAAACGCGGAGGACGCGGCGCTTTCACGCTGCTCGAGATTACGCTCGCGGTCGCGATCCTCGCGATGATGTCATTGTCGATCTACCGCTTTGTGCAATCAAATCTCACTGCCCTGCGCCTCTCCACGGAAGCGAACGAAGACGATGCGCGCTATGCTGCTTTTGTAAATTTGCTCACGGCGCAGTGGCAAAGTTTACCTTCGGGAAGTGGAGCGCTTCATGGCGAGCCGCTGAAACTCGACAATCGTTCCCAAGATGAAATCACATGGGTTTGCAGCGCGGGCCCGGGACTTCTGACGCGATATGCTCCCGGCGATTTCTTTGTTTCAATGCGGTTGCGACCGGTGGACAAAAAGAGCGACCGATTGGCGCTCGGCATTGTGCGCAAGCCGAAAGGCGAGGCCACATTTTCGGACGAGCGCGAGACCTGGGTTCCACTGATTAACGATGTGGAGAGCTTGCAGATTCGTTATTATCATCCGCGCCTGAACAGTTGGGTCGATCGTTGGTCCGACAATGCGACTTTGCCGCACCTGGTGAAACTGGTAATCGGCCACAAAGACAGCGCGCCGATGGAAGCGGTGATTGCGTTGAACCGAACGCCGTTATGAAGATGTCGATCTTAGTCAGAGGTCAGCGGTCAGAGGTCAGCGGTCAGCGGATTCGCGGCGCTGCGCTCATGCTTTCGCTCTGGGCGTTGTTTCTCTTGAGCGCGATGGTTATCTCCTGGGCATTGGATATCGATTCGCGTTTTACACTTTCGGGCGCCGCGAATCGCGCGCTCCAAGCGGAAGCGCTCGCCTGTTCGGGCGCGGAAATTGCGTTGCATCCTTCCGTGCAACCCGGCTCAACAGTTTTGAAAGGACGCCCGGGTCCCAATCAAAGTTACGAAGCGAACATTAGCGGCGAAGGCGGCCGATTAAATGTGAACTGGCTCGTGGCAGGCGAGAATCCGGAGCGGCTTGAAGTTTTACGAAAGTATCTCGAGAACAAAGGAGTGGATCTCAATGAGCGCGACCGAATGATTGATTCGCTTCTAGATTGGGTGGAGCCGAACACCGGGCTCCATCATTTGAACGGGGCGGGGGAGAGCGAGAATTATCATCCCTCCCATACGCTTCTCACTCGCACCGACGAATTAAAAAAAGTGAGTGGTTGGCAGGATTTTACATCGACACCGGGCTGGGACAACGAACTCACATTGAATAGCACCGGGCCGGTGGACCTTGTTTGGGCACCGCGCGATGTGCTGCTTGCTTTGCCGGGGATGGGTGAAGGTCGGGTGGATCAATTCCTCGCGCTGCGCCGCGGGCCGGATGGCATCGATGGGACGGCCGACGACGCGCAATTCAAAAGCATCGAGGAAATCGGCGCCGCGCTTGGTTTTTCACCGGAGCAATTTCAAGAACTCAGCGGGTTGGTCGGCTTCAACGATCAAGTGATGCGGGTGGTCAGTGTCGGAAAATCGGGCGATGTTACGCGCGTTGTGCAAATGGTGATTCGCAAAGTCGGCGCCAGGCCGCAGTTGATTACATGGAAGGAGTTGTAAGATCGATCCGCTACCGGTTTTCGTAATGCCGGGACCGCACGGCTGGTACGTCGTGCGTTCTTCCGCACAAAATGGTTCGTGGGAGGTGCGCTCGCTCGCCACACTCGACGAAGTCGCTCCGTTGCTCGGCGATGGGGACGAGTACGTCTTAGGTTTGCCGGTGAGCGCGGTGCTCGCGCAGCGATTGCGTTTGCCTACTGTCGAAGAAAGTGAATTCCCGGAAATGGTTCGGCTGCAAATCGAAAAGGCGCTTCCTTATGCGGCAGAAGAACTCACCACCGATTTCGAAGTGATCGAACAAACGGAGCAGGGGAGCGTCGTCTCTGCCATCGCTGTTCATAATGAGAGATTGTCGGAGCTTGCCGCGCCGCTGCTCGCAAGCGGTCGCATTCCAAAACAAATCACGGTTTATGCGGCGCAGCGCGGAGCGACCCATGCGGCCGAAGGTCGCGCGCTGATCATTTATCCCGAGGGAGAATCGCTCATCTCCGCCATCACGGAAAATGGGAAGCTTAGTCTCGCGCGCGTCCTCGATGGAGTGGAGCCGAAGCAATTGCAAGCCGATCTTCCGCATTTGGCGCTGAGCGCGGAGATGGAGGGCATTAACGCTTCCTTCCCAAATGTGTTGCTCGATGAAAGTTGTTTTGATCTTCGCGACACGATCGAAGGCGTCTTTTCGAGCCGGCTCAGCATCGTGAGCATCGAGAGACCGCCGGCGACGACGAAGTTGAATTTGCTGCCGGAAAGCTGGCGGCAGCGGCGTGCCCAACTCGTTAGGCTGTCGGAATGGCGCAAACGTCTGATTTGGGCGGGCGCTGCGTATGCGGCGTTGTTGCTCCTCTTCATCGCATATCTCGTTGTCATGCGATTTGAGATCCACTGGCTCGATCGCAAGATCGCGCAGGACGCGCCGCGCACCCAATTCGTCAAAGCCACGGAAGCAACCTGGCTCGCGTTCGCGCCGGCGATCGATCCGCATTACTACCCGGTCGAAGTGCTGCTGCATTTGTCGGAAAGCCTGCCGTCGCCCGAAGTCCGAGCGAACTCAAGCGGCAAGGCGGGCCCATCCTCACGCCAGCCTCCCTTGCATCGCAGCACGCCCGGGTTCCAAACCAGGGAACCCCACCCGAGAGCTATGACCGTCATTGCGTCTTCGTTTCAACAGTGAACAGTGGTACGGACATCTTGCCATGCTCGCCGACGAGAACGTACATGTGGCCTTCCGGGGTGGAGACAGCGACAGCCTTGTCGATCGTGACGTGGCCGATGAG
>CATPCN010000668.1 GCA_955652855.1 uncultured Chthoniobacterales bacterium
AGCGTCGCGCCGCCACTGAAAGTTTCCGATTGCTCACAGATCACCGACGGCGCCGCCTCGATCGTTCTCGTTTCCGGCAAATATCTGGAAAGGGTTGGCCGCGATAAAAATAAAACGCCGCGTTTGCTCGGCTTTGGTCACACGACCGATTACCTGCCGCTCGATAAAAAGGATGTGCCGACTTTTTCGATCGCACGCAAAGCCGCCGAGAAAGCGTTTGGTATGGCGAACCTCAAGCCGCGCGACATGCACGGCGCGGAAGTGCACGATTGTTTCTCCATCACCGAAATTGTCGCCTACGAAATTTTGAAACTGGCCGAGCCGGGCAAAGGCGCTGAGCTGGCCAAGAGCGGCGCAACCGCGTTGCCGCAAGTGCGCAATCAGAAAAGCGGAAAACTCCCGTTCGAAATTCCGGTCAACACTGGCGGCGGTTTGATCGCCGATGGTCATCCGGTCGGCGCGACTGGTGTGCGCCAGGTCTTCGACGCTTACCAGCAACTCACCGAACAAGCCGGGGCCAGACAGATCGAAGGCGCGAAAAAATTTCTCACCTTCAACATGGGCGGCAGCCTAACGACTTCTGTTGCCATGATTTGGGGACGCGAATAAGGCCGACGATAACCTCGCCGTACGCAAAACAGCGGCAGTAGAAAGGTTTCCCGCTGCCGCTGCCGTTTCGTCTGTTGACTATCTGTTTTACGGAGTCGGCGATACCGTTGCGCAGCGCGGTGGTTGTAACAATTTGAATCCAATGATCCACTCGAGCATCAAAATCAAAAGGGCGCCGGAAGAAGTTCTCCCGACGCCCGGATCGACGACCCTATTTCCCCTGCGCCGAAATTATTTCGTATAAGACACGCGTGTCGCGTGCGTCGCGACCGGCGCGGCGGCCGCTACAACAAGGAGAACAAAATCCGAGCGAAACCCCGTCTCTCATCCCCCGGAAAGGCGCGAATTACTTCTTCGGTTTTTCAGCCGCGACTTCGCTGGCTTGATCTTTCGGGCTCTCCACTTGCAACGACGCGATCTTTCCGGTCTTCGCGTCCACCTGCACTTCGGTAATGTTTTTCGTGTCGGCCTGTGCGATGTCGAACGACCAGATGAGCTTGCCATGCTCCCTTTCCAGCTCTGCGCCTTCGATCCTGCCGTTCGGAACTTTCGCCAGCGCGAGGTGTTCGGCTTCGTTCTTTGTGATTTTGGCTTCCTTCATCAACTGAGCCTCAGTCGGCTCCGCCGCCATTCGCAACGCGAATCCAACCACCACGCTCAAAGTCACGAGCAATCCCTTTGTTTCCATGGATTCTTCGACGCTTTGCAAACAAATATGTTCAATTCTTGTTCGCGAGCTCGAACCGATGCGACCACGGAGCGTAACAAATGTTCAGCTGCGCTTGGTGAAAATCATTCGGCTTGTTTGTAGACGCGGCATGGCCAACCTGCACACATGCCACAACGCCGACGATATCTCTTTGTTTGCATAAATCGTCGAGCCGAGGACAACCCGAAAGGATGTTGCACTGCTAAGGGCTCGGAAGAAGTGTATAAGGCGTTAAAAGCAAAGGTGGCCACGCTTGGTCTCGCCCAGCTCGAAGCGCGCGTGTGCACATCGAGCTGCCTCGATCAGTGTGCGACGGGAGTTACTGTTCTAGTCGAGCCCGATCACTTCTTTTACGGACGCGTCACGGTTCCCGATGTGCCGGAGATTGTAGACGGAATCGTGAGCGGCCAAAGAGTCGAGCGCTTGGTGCTTGGTCCGGACTGATCGGGTAACCCTAACAGTCTGTGGCGTTGCACCTGAAGCGGTTTGTAAGTAAGACTACAAGAGACTCGCTTGGATTAAAAGTGCCCGTAGGGCGAGAAGAAGCTGGTGTCGGCCACATCCGATAACGTGTTCCAAGCATTAGCTGGACAACTCGGCAGCGTATCCACGGTCTGTGAACCATAGGTGTTACCGAAGAGATCATTACCCGTATTATAGAGGGCAGTGCCTTTCTTCATGTAGTTGGTCCAGTCGACCACGGCCACAGTCGAACCACTGCTCTTGTTGGTCTCGATCGCGTATTGATCAACTGCGGAGTCGATCATGCGAAGATCGTTCAGAATACGCGTTGCCTGGGACCGCTTGCGAGCGCGCAAGAAACCTGGTACAGCAATTGCGGCCAATAGCGCGATGATCGCCACGACGATCATGATTTCCACGAGAGTGAAACCGGACTTTTGATTTAATGCTTTCATAGATGGATTCTAGAAAATATAGCCGCCGCCATGCCAACATATCGACCGTCGATATACTCCGCACTGGCAAGAGAAACGGCGGACGGACGTCGCGGCTCCCGGCGGAAGATTTTGCGGCGCTGGCCAACTTTCGTTACGCCCTCGTCATCTTCGAGCCCATTGCTTCGACAAATTCTCGGGAACCATAAAGCCATAAAACCTTAAAACAATATTTTAGGAATCGACATCGGTCGGGGAAACTCGACATCATTCGGGCTTAAATCGATAGGCAGAAAGATCGACATCTTCGGTTGGTGGTCGACGGATTGAAGGGCCGGGTTTGAATCTTTCTGGGCGTATCGCGCTTGTCGATCTTAGTCTGCGCAATTACGACAGGTGCGATCACAAGCAGAATCAGTGCGATGCCCGTTTGCAAGTAGCCTTAAAACCTTAAAACAATATTTGATGAGTTGCCGCGCAGATGAATCGAGATCGGTATCGTAGCCATCACGTCGATATCGCGGGTGTAGAGGCGCGTGTTCCCACGCGCAAATTACCTGCATCTTGCGGCTGGGGACAGCCGCCTCTACACCATCAGGCTGCGATTACCACCAGCACGGCTCGGACCGTTATCTTTCCGGTACGATGGATGTTTTCTTCGTCTCGTCTTCTACGCTGACGCTGAAATTCTTGTTCATTTCGCCCATGGCGTTGCTATCGACGGATTTCTGATCGTAGGAGACTAACCACGTGTCGTCTGCTGCGGTGTAATGCGCGTGCGGATGCTGATACTCGCCCAGATTATAGCCCTGCGTGCGCGCTTCTGCATCGGCCAGCTCAATCACTTCCGCGGCAGTGAGCCGGGAACGAGCAGGCGGCGATGGAGATGTCGATGTTGACGGTATGGACGCGGACGCTTGAGGCGAAGGCTCGGTTCCGGGATTGTTCCGTAACAAGGATGGAGGGCTCATCAACGACCGTAGAGAATCGTCAACCGCCGGACGCGGCGCTTCTGAGACCGCGGGTGCGGAAACATGTTGATCGGCCTGTCTTTTCGCGCCGTCGCTTTGCAGAGGCGGATGCTCGGGGACTGGCGCCGGCCCCTCTGCTGGCGCTTCAACAACCGCGTCTCGCTCAACAGATTCATTGCGTTGCTGATTAGCAGCGATGTCAGTTCGGTCCGGTCGCGGCGGCGACACGGACTCGTCCCGCGGCACGCTCGAACCCGGCGCCCGGCCAGCCGTCCAGCGGCTCGCTTTTTTGCCATCGGCAAACGTAGCGTGAAATTTTTTTCCTTTCACATCCGCAGTCACAGGTCCGTCCCATTTGCCGTGGACCATGTTGCCGGAATAGCGGCCGATGACGGTATATTTGGCAGTTGAAATGTTAGAGCCAGTTACGGTGGGTCGCTGCGTTATGGACCAGATCAGTGTGCCGTATCCGGTGGCGTATCCACCTGTGTCGCGTTCGCCCGACCACGCGGCAGCGTCTTCGGGTGTGGGATGGTTTTTCCAAACGAGGGTTTTGCCGTCTTTCGCGCGCTGGTAGGCGCCAGCGTCACTAGCACACGAGCCATTAGCGAACAGCAGCATCAGCGCACTGCAAAGAAAAAGCCATCGCGCGTTCATCAGGACGAACATTGTAACGCACTCGGCAAACGTCCGGCAATAGGAATCCCGCGGCGCTTGCAATGAGCTTTATGCCTCCGCACTCGGGCTTGCAGCAGGACGCACGGCCGGCAAACATGCGCCACCCCCAGTAGGAAGTCGCTCTACATTTTAGGGTCGGGGACGTACGGATACAGGTGCGCTGGATACTCATACACGAAGATCTTGCGTCCTGGAAATCGCTTCAAAAGAGCATCGCGCTCCGGCTGGGCGCACCAGCGGAAGTATAGATTCTCGGCGGTTGAAAGGTCGGGAGGGTTTCGCGTTAAATCGCGAGTATTGGTTCGGTAAGTTCCGCTTTTGAGCAAGAATATCTTTTTCCCAGGACCGGTTTGCTTCTCCGCCCGCTCGAGGTCTCGGCGCCCGTGGATTGTATAGCCCTCTACTGCCGCGAACACCAAGTTACCGAGAAGCAGGCAAAGGGTGCCAAACCTCCACAGATGCCGGGCGCCGGGCGTGCCCTCCCTGTAGATCCAGCGATAGAGATCGACCACTGCCAGGACCAGGAAAGGAAAGTAGGTCAACAGATAGCGTGGACCGGGGCCGCCGGAGGGTGCCGGATAGAAGAAGTAGATCCCCACATTCATCAAAAACAACGCGAGGTACATCTTAACCTTGGAGGACGGGCGATAATGCGTAGAGAACAAACCTAACAAAAGGACGGGCGGAAAAATGCCGGACAGATATGCCAAACGCACACCCGTCACCTTCAAGCCGATCCATGGGTCATTCATCCCTGACGTGCCGTTGATTGTCATAGGAGTCTGGAATGGATTGCCGGAAAGCAGCGCATCGTAGAGCAGATTTCCGGTGGCGAGCAATGTGAAGCCAACCGCGAACAGCGTCAGGCCGGCGAGATTCTTACGGCGCAACAGACTGGTTCCGATCCAGACGCCCAAAGGAATCCAATCGGTGTAGCGGATCATCGACGAATAGCCAAGAAAGGCACCCGCGACGAACAGCCATATTCGGGCATGCCCTGGGCGCCGCTCAGTCGCGTCGTAGGCGAGGAAGGCGGCGAACACGAATAGCGCAGTGGCGATATGGGCGCGGCAGGAAGCCGCATAGTAGACGAAAAAGAAACACAGCGTGAGTAAGAGCCACGTCTCTGTCACCAACTCCTTCCCCATTTGTCGCTCGACGTAGAGCAGCATGAGAAACACCAGCAGAGCACCTAGAAGCGGGTTGACCACCCAAGGAGCACCGAGTGCCGCGCCGACCGCCAGGAGGACTGGCCAACCTGGCGGGTATTGCGAGAATCTGCGTCCGTGAAAGTCTTTGATGCAATTCGTCCCGACGCAGTCGTGCAGCGAAAACGCCCGGTTATAGAGCGGGTCTTCGGCGTAGAGCTTGCCGGCCGCGAAAAGCTTCGCCTGGTACATATAAGAGTAGTCGTCGCCGGAGATGGGGAATTGCTGCGTAAGCGCAAAGTAAATGACCAATGCTTGCAGCAAGAAGACCGCGGAAAGCTGCAGTTTAGTTGTCACGAGTGCTTAGGCTGCTTTCGAATCAGCACCGGCGCCGGAAGATGGTGCGTTGTGACCAAGAGCATTGCGGCAACGAGCAAAAAGCGGTACGTTCGGCGTAAGATCGACATGTTCATGGCGAAGATAGGACTCCTAAGACCAATCACTGTCTCGTAAAGGTGCCGGTTATCTTGTAAACGCCATTAGAAAATTACTACCACCCGGTCATGGCCCGAAGGAAAAAGATCAGCACGCCGATGGTCACGAGCGCGAGCGGGGCGCGCGCGAGAAACTTCGTTACACCATCGAGACTCTGACCGCGCCGGGATTGCATGAATGCGAGCAAGGCCAGAATGAGCCCTATGCCGTAACAGCTCACCGCGATGGTGGCGGCGGTCCGTGGCGTCCAGCTTGTTGCAGAACGAGGAAGCGCACCGCTCAATAGGCCGAGCCCAAGAAAGAAAAACGACGCGAGCCCAAGTTTACGCAGGTGATTCATGCCGCGAAATATCAAATGGCCTGCTCGCGAAACCTTTCGGAGTTTAGACGCGACCCCATTTTCTTTTCTTGCGTTAGATCTTTCATTCGCTCTTCGCTTCCGCGCGCATCCTGTAGCGGCGGAGATGTCGGCTGCAACAGAAATTCGAACTCGCTAACATCACGCCGCCTCCCAAATCCCAGGAGCGGCGAGTTCGATCATATGGCCGTC
The DNA here is from genome assembly GCA_955652855.1 of uncultured Chthoniobacterales bacterium. The sequence continues at coordinate 6,057 of CATPCN010000668.1, forward strand.
CGGATCGCGGAAGTAAAGGCTCCGCGCGCCGCTTTCCCATGTTACCTCGCTCAAGATTTGGACATGATGCTTCCCAAGTCGCGCTCGCCACGAGTCCAGCGCGGACGAAGAAACACCAAACGCGATATGTCCCGGCCCTCGGCCGTAGTGCTGCGGCAGAGCGCATGGCGGGAGAGCGATACCGTTGGGTGTCTTATTCGACGTTCGCGCTCCTTCGTGAGTAACGAGAAGGAAATATCGCTGATCGGCCACGCGGAACACGCAGCCGCTGTCGCTTGCCTTGATCTTCACCAGACCCAGGACTTGCTCGTAGAAGGCACGGGCCCGAGGAAGATCCTCCACGAACAGCGCCGTTTCCACTAGACCATTCAGTTTCGGCACTGACTCTAGCGTGTGGTCAGATTTTTCCATTCCGAATAGGGTCCGTTAAAACTCGGGTTTGGAGGTTCCGGCAAAATGGTGATGAATTCCAGCATATGCCCATCCGGATCTCGAAAATATATCTGAGCTGATGGCATCCACCCAATCACACTGGGCTCATGCGCTCTTTCTCCTCCGAATCCAAAGGTATCGATTCCATTCTCATTCAACTTCTTAATCGCGGCGATCAACTCATCTAGGGAAACTGCGAAGGCCATATGACAGTTTGGGGTCACTCCGTTTTGCCTTCCGTAAACTGTCGTCGGTCCCCAGAGCCCAATCATGCCTTTCTCCTTCAAATCTGCCCAGAGGAAGACGATATCGCGCGTGGGATCACGATAGGCGAAAGGCAGTCCTACGATTTCTCGGTAGAAGCTCTCCGCAATTTTTGTGTTTGCGACCGGAATATGGGTTTCGTAGAGATGCATATCAAACCTAACGGCTCGGCTACTCACACGCCGAAGGTCTGGTGCAGCCGCTGGTTATGCAGCACGACAGTATCTTGCGGGTCATCAATTCAATCGCTGCACCAGTTCAAAGAGGTTTCCCTCTGCATCCTTAAAGTAGGCCCAGTATTGGTGCGACTGCGGCCCTCCCTCGACTTCCGTGACGGGCTCAACCCCGCGATCGATAAGCTCCGCGCGCGCCGAGTGGATGTCATCAACTTCGAAAGCGAAGGACACCCGGCGACGGTCGTACTGAGGAAGTGGGGATTTTGCCACTAACTCCAGAAGCTTTTTATCAAAGTCGAAACACACGAAGTCTTCACCCGACTTTAGCTCCTTTAGACCTAGGACATCCCGATAGAAGTGCCTTTGCGACTGAAGGTCATCGCACACAATGCCTAACCAGACCGGCCAACGGAGCGCGGCCCCTCCCTCCTTTTCGTGAATCACTTCTCAATCACTCGGGGTATTCCGACTCGAGAGCAAATTTTCGTAAGCGTCCGACCCAGTAAAGATAAGGCTCGTGCGCACCAGCGGGAGCGATAAAGCAATATTACCACAAAACAATATTTCGGCGTCCTTTGGGCTAGCGGCTTAGTTTTTGGCGCCCTTTGATTGGGCTAGCGATTTGCGCAGAGCTTTGCGAGAAGCTGCCGTTCAATCTCGTCGGCAGCGCGCCTCGATCGGCTACTTCGCCGGCGCCTTGTTGTTCTTTTTCTTCGCGGCGGCGAGGCGTTCCGTCTTTTTGCGGCGGGCCGCGCGTTTCTTCACGTTGTCTCTACCTTGGCTGTTTCCCATAAGGCCTAACACTCACCCTTCCGCCGCCAGTTCCAAGCTGTTTCATTCGTTCGGCTCCCGCCTCACTCTCCGCTACCCGCGCGGCTTCACCGTGCATGTCACTCGCCCCACTCGCTCCATTCAGTTGCGTCCGGGACTATGCCGACAAAGGCCACAAAGCGCGCGCTGCGTGTGAGCAATAAAACAATATCGCGGAGGTAAACCCGGCGATTGTCGATCTTAGCGTTTTAGATCCGTTGCGATCTCGGCGAATGGAGCGCGCCGTCTCCCGATCCAAAAACTCCGCAATCGCCCGCTGCTCAGGTTGTGGTGGAAATCCGCTGCGAAAATTCAGAACGAAGTCATCGGGCACGCGTTTTTGTCCGCCAGCACCGTACATCCAGGCCTCGCCTGGTTGGCGAAAGGCAAAGCTGGCGGTGAGATAGAAAAGAAATCGTCGATCCAACTCGCTCCCCGAACGCAGCACATGGAGTTCGGTCGTGCCAAATCCGATGCCGTTGCGAAGATTTTCTGCGATCGCGCCTTTTCCATTTTCAAAGCAGGGCGTGATCTTCGCGATCAGCACATCGTTATCTCGAAAATAAGTAAAGCCTTGGTAAACCGAACCAAGCGGTCTGGCTGTATCCAAATCGAGCGAGCCGTCTTCACCGATCGATTCCATCGGCAGAAAAGAGACCGCTTGATCAAGATCGACATCATCAACTTCCGACTTCGATGGATTGACCTGCGCCATATGGCGCAGCCGCTTCACTTCCCAATCTTCCGGAACTTTACCGAGCCAATCGACGCCGGAATCTTTGTAGCGCGGGTAAGGTTTGTAGCGCGACGACAACGTTGATGTTGATGTTGGTGCTGATGCCCGCACCGATGATGCTGAGGAAGCCGTAGCCATAGTTTTACTTTTCATTTTAAGACATAACGGCCGGTCTTCTTCGTTCCAATCCGGCGCACCAAACCAGCCTTGATCAACGGTCGCAATAAATCGAGCGCACCTTGTTTCGATACGCCGAGCGCGTCCCAGATTTCGCGTGGCGTCAGGGCCTTGCGTTCGCGCAACAGATGGAGGAGTTGCTCCTGTTTCGGGCGAAGCACCAGCTTCGTTTTCCCCCCGCGCGCCGTCAGCTTTTGGATCCGGCTCCAGACTCGCTCCAGCGTCACCCGCAATCCTTCCGCGCTGTATTCGAGCCAGGCGGTGAGGTCACCCTCTTCCTGCTGCATGCTTTGCAAGGCAGCATAATAACTCGGCCGATCCTCCCAATAAAATTCGTCGATCGAGAAAATGTGGTGGTTGTCGAAGCCGCGCCGATAAAGTTCCCACAGACTTAACATCCGGCCAGCCCGTCCGTTGCCGTCCGCAAACGGATGAATCGTTTCAAACTGATGATGCACGATGGCCGAGCTGAGGATGGGAGAAGTTTTTGCCGCATCCTTGTTCCACCACTTGAGCAGGTGTGACATCATCGGCTTCACATCTTCGGCGCGCGGCGCAATGTAATTTCCCACCTTTACACGGATGGTTCGGTACTCGCCCGCTTTGCCCTGGTCCATCACGTCGCCGGCCATGATGCGATGCAGTTTCAACACCTCCGCATGCGTGATGACGCTGCGTTGCGCGTTTTTTTCGACAAAGCGCAGACCGGCGAAGTAATTTGCCACTTCACGGCGCGCGCGCTGCGCGGTCGCCGGAATCTCGCGGCCTTCTTCGATCGCACGGACCTGTTCCAAGGTCAGTGGATTGCCCTCGATGGCCGTTGAAGAATGTGCATTGCGGATGCGCGTGTCTTTTTGCAATGCCGGAATCCACGGTACTTGCACCGCCGCCGCCAAAATGCGCTCCCGCAACGCCGCGACCTGTTCCACCCTGGAGAGGAGGAGCGGCGTGATCGTATAGATCGGGTGGTAGCTCACGGGGGTTAGTCAAGCGTAAGTCAAGTTTTCAGTCAAGCTACAAACTTCCCACGGGCAGCCTGCCAGGCCGAAGCCCTCGCCCAAAAGGGTCAAGTATAAGTCAAGTTTTCAGTCTAGTGCCTTTTGCCTCATTCAAACGGTCTATTCGAGGGCCGAAATCTAAACTTTGGAAGCGGGAGTTAGCTGCAACGCGATTGGTTCACTCATTGTATGCTGCAGACGATAGCAAAGCTTGAAAGCAATATTCCCTTAGAACAATATTACAATAAAGAAATATCGCGGAAGTAAAACCCGGCGATTTGTCGATCTTAGCGTTTTAGATCCGTTGCGATTTCGGCGAACTGGGCGAGGGCGGCTTGGAGGTCTTCGACAATGGAGATCGTGGGAACGGCCGACATGGACGGGAAGCCCGGAGGGTAAGTAAGCGGGAGATTACGAATCAATTTCGGCTGCAATGATGCCGGGATCGGGAAGGTTGGCGCTGGACAGAAGATGTCGAGGTTGAGTTTGTAGCTCTCCTACTGTACGAAAATCAGACGATAATTTCCCCCGTCCGCTTCCACCTATCCACCGTAAAGCTTCACGTCGTATCCCAGCGCCCGAAGCGCCTTGTTTGTACGATTGTTCCTTGGGGGTGAGAAGTCGGGTAGCACCCAACCAACGATTTCGCCGAGTGAGCTGACACCCAACCGCGGAACTTTACTCAAGGGGTTAAAGCAGGACTCAAAGATCCGGCTAGGAATCTCTTTCTCCGGCCCCCCGTACAGAACATAATAAATCGTTCCAAGTGCTGTTCGGCCATTCGGCGATTTTTGCGCGTGTAACCATAGTCCGAAGTTCCTCACCCTATCGCGAGCAGATTGGGGCTGTTCGGGTTCTGGTTCGCCAAACAACGCAGAGGGCACTTGGCGCGCGTGATTAAAAATTGCATGGACGCGAAGGCACACTTCACTGAGCTCTGCGGGCGTCAGCAAACGCACCCGATCTTTCCGCAGCAACGCTTGCAGTTCTGGCAGGCGCATCTCTAACATTTCTTTTTCGCCGCTTGGTGAAGTCGGCAAGGCCTTCCACCATTCTAACGCCTCAACTAGTGCCGCTTCGACTGCGTCTTTATTTTGCAAGTATAGTGTCTGGACTCCGTCGCTCCCTCTTTTAACTCGATTGTAATAAAAGGCGTGCAAGAATTGGTCAGCTTGGCCACCACCAGGGGCCTCCTTCTTTATCCAGTTGGGACGATAGTTCGGTACGCGCTTGGCGATATCGCGGAGGATTTGGAGAGTAGCATTCCACTCTCTCAAAAATGCGCCCTGCTGACGGTCCGCCGAAGATTTTCGCGTGATGTCGAATAGCGAATGGAGCTTTTCAATGCCGAGCGCCTTGCGAGCCTCATCAAGGCGTTTTCGCGCGCTTTCTTCCTCGCGGTACATCGCGAAGTTCTTCTTTTCGATCTCCCTGACGTGAGCAAGAAATTCTTGCGTAACCGGATACGAGAGGGAGTCGATCTTCTGAAAGAATTCTCTCAGCTGGTCATCAAGACCGTTAGCAATGAGTTCGTCGTCGGTTAGGAATACGCCTGCCTCAATCCCTCCCGACCATGCGCGCTGCGTTAGATTCGCGGAACCGATGTAGACGCCGAAACCGTGCCACCAGATGACTTTTGGGTGGAAGATATCCGGCACAATCCGAATTATGAAATCCGGCGAGCGCTTGCTTAAGAAGCGCTCTAGCACAACCTCAGACACGGGCATCGAATAATCGTAGCGTGCCCACAGCGTCAGTTTAACGCCGTTTATCATGCACGAATCGATCAACGTCCGTTCGTCGCTGACATATGCGGCCGCAGCGTCAACCGATTCGCACTCGGTCATCGCATTCCGATTTAGCTCTCTAAGTTCCGAGGGCGTGGCAAATCCAGTGATCAGCTTCATGGCTTTTCGGAAACTAGGATATCACCGTTGTATCTATCAGTTGTCGAATGCGTCGCGACCTTTCTCGGCAATGTCCTGTTTTGAGTAATTCTTCAATCTGAACTATCCTTTTTTTGATCGGCGCTGTTGCGACGGACCTATGCGAGCAGGTGCCGCACGTAATCGTAGTGTTCGTCGCGATCGAAAAACAGAATATGGGATGCGGTGAATTGCTGACGGCTCCAAGAACCGTCACCGTAGATGTTTCGTAGCTCGTCGTAATCAGTTTTGGAAATGATGAAAGAGTCAAGCGTGAGATTCTTAAGCTTTGCTTTTTTCAATCCCGTGTCCCCGTAAGTTTGCAGGCGGGTGTGAAGCTGGGCTTTGTCGCTGACCCAATAGGAACTTTCCTGACGCATGCCGTGCGGCTCGACGAAGATGAGCCGTTGCGCTCCGGGGTTTTTGATCCAGAGAATGAAGTCGGGGTAAAAGCCTTCGTTCTCAAAGAAACCGACGCCTTTGCCGCGACTCAGATTTCGCAAAAGGAATATCTCCGTATTGGCCAATGACTTCGCCTGTTCCTGTTTGAAGTAATCGCGCAAATCACGAACGAACTGTTCTTCGCTCTCATTCAGACCCCGCGGAGTGCTCCGCACCTTATCGCCGCGTTCAATAAGCAACGGCTGATACAAATGCCGGTCAAAATGAATGTTCGGAAGATCATGGACCTCCTTCGCGTAAATGCGTTCGCCTTCTTCGATGAGGGCTTTGATGCTTTTGATTAGGTCCGGTTCGGAGCGCGGGACGCGCACGCGATAGTATTGGAAATTCGCATCTTGAACGGTGAGCGGCGCATAGACCATTTGATGCGAGTCCCAACGTTGCTGACGGACGCGGTAAAAGCGGTCGACATATTTTCTCAGGATTGCCAGGACAGTATCGTGCAACTTCAACACGTCGGAAAACGATTGTGGCGAAACCAGTTCCTTCGGACCAATCAAGCGATATAGCCGTGGGTCTCTTGCGGTCATCACGGCCTGAGGGACACCCGCGGGAATCACAAGGTTTGAAAATCCCTTCTGCTCTTTGTAGTCCAGTAGTTCGAGATGAAGCTTTTGCCAGTCGAGCCAATCAAGAGCGTTGGATGAAATGACACGTTCCTCGCCGGCAACGATGGCGTGCGTTTGAACGCCGCCCGTCCCGCTGCGCATCGAATCCATTTTGATGGACATATCCACCGTGGCCTTTGCCGCCTCTTCAGGGTCGAGCAGGAAATCGCATTGTTTGACGAAATCGCTCTCGCTCGGCAATCGTGGCGCAATCAATCCCTGCTTTAGAAATTGCTTGTTCGGCTTAATGGAAAGCGGCAACTCGATGTGGCCATCGGGATCGACGCCCTCGCGTTCCAGGTAGCTGCGAAACTCCGCCATGTAGTTTGCGCGGATGGCAAAAATGTTGAGCGTTTCGAGAAGCTTAATATTGGCCGGATGCTCACCGCTCAAGGCGGAGCTTCGTTTCAAGCTCGACTTCAAGCCGCGCAGTCGCACACCCCGCCCGAAAAGCTGGATGATCTCGGAACCTTCGCTGCGACCGATGTTGAGCAAGCCCATGTTCGACACACGCCAGCTATCCCAGCCTTCCATGAATTTCTTTGCGCCGATCAAGACATTGATACCCGACTCAGGCTTGTTGATCTGCTCGAAGAAAGGTTCGGAAATCGCGTCCTCTTCGACTTTGATCTCCGCGCTGTCGGCTTCGACGAGATTCTTAAATGCGGACACGTCGCCGATGTAGATGAGGCCAAAATAGCTTTCCGCGCCGCTCACTTTCAGCCCTAACTCTCCACTTCCACCGCGCAGACTGGCAAGGTGCAAGCGACCGCCCGCACCCGCGTGAAAAACCTTCGCGAGTATCTCGGAGTAAATCTTTGCGGCGTCTTTTGTGTGCGCCCGTAGGTATTTCAACTCGTCTTTGAAAAAATCCTTGCCGTCGTTGTCCAGACCGCTCTCGCCTTTGATGATCTTGTCGATTGTGTTCACTGCCCAGCCGCTTTTGTTTTCGAGAAAGCGATGCAGGAATCTGACGACGGTTAGCACGTCGGATCGCTTCTCTTTGTCTTTGGTGTAAACCGCGTTCACGCTGCTTCCGACGAATACCCACAGCGGCATAGCGATGTGGTAGGATCGCAGCTTGTCGCCGTTCGAGGCGAAGAAATGCTTTTGCTCGTGAAAGGAAAGTAGGTTTGCCAGCAACAGCGTGTCTGTGTGTTCGCTCTGCTGGCGCAGATTGAGAATGTGGAAGTCCTTCCCGTAGCCGTCGCCGTAAAAATACTTGTAGGAGTAATCGAACAGGATCGCCTTGCCGTATTCCTTGGTTAGCGCGTCGTCGCGCGCGGCGGTGAGCGCCTGGCCGAAGGTCGCGCTGTATTCAAAGGTAAAGCCTGTCGCGCCCAGCCGGTCGCGGAACTTCCGATAGACCTCGCCGCCGGTGCCCTTGTGGCCTTCATCTACGAAGATGAGATTGTTTCCCTCGAAATACTCCACCGGCACACTCACGCCGCCGCCTTTCTTTTCCTCGACCAGCTTCGTGATTTCGATCACGCGCACGGTGTTTTGATGGCCAAGCCCGCTCTCCTCCAAATCGAACCGCTCGCACGGAATCCCGCACGCTTGCATCTTCTCGAGGTGCTGTTGCGAAAGGCCTTCGTTGGGCGTGATGAGCAGGATGTTGTCGAGCGGCGCTTTGTTGTAGTGGAGAAACTGGCGGTAGTTGAAATGCAGCAGGTGCGTCTTGCCGCTGCCGGTCGCCATCCAGTAGGCGAGCTTGGTTAAGTCGCTCGGCTCAAACTGCGAATCGGGGGGATCGGCCGACGCTTTGTCGCCGTTGCGCGCGTTCACAAACTCGCGCAATTCCACGCGGAATTTGCCCGGATGATTGAAGCAGCGGTCGAGAAAAATCTCCGTGTAAAGCAGCGCGAGATGCTGGAAGTAGCGGAGTGTGATCGGCTCAGTGCGGCGTTTGTTGAGTGCGGCAAGGTGGGTCTGGATGTTGGCGTCGTAGCGCCGCAAGTCGGCTTCCGGCACCGTGCATTTGTCCCGCGAAAGCAGCCGTTGCACGACATAGCTGTGACCTTCTCCGTCGAAGCCTTCGCCTGCTTCGCGTAGATCGGCGAGCAAGTCCTTGTTGTGTTTGTAGCCGAACAGGCTGTTGAGCCACGCGACCAAGACCAGCCGGTTCTCCAGCTTTACGTATTCGTTGCCGTTCGCCATTAGACCGGCTCCCCAAACATCCGGCGCTTGAAGAGCGGCTCCAGCGCCTGCGCTTTCGGAATGAAGCTGTCGCCGTTGACGAAAATCTCGTCGGCTCCTTCGGTGAGCTTTTGCGCGAGGACAAATTTCTTGTCCCGTTCCAACTCGGCTTGTCTCCAGCCGGTCGTGGTGCGCCAGAGGACGGCGATTTCCTTGTTCTCCGCCGTGCCGCGATAGACGAGATAGCGCGTCTTTCCGTCGTGAACCACGCGGCGCGTCTTCACCTTCAGGCCGAGCAGGTAGTTGAAGGTCTCCGGCAAATCCACGGGCTTCTCGACGGTCTCCTGGCCTTCGGTGATTTTGAGTTTGTAATCGAAGGGCGCGGCCAGGTTGCCGATGTTGAGAAAGGTCTCACTCTCCTTCGTCTCGAACTTAAGCATGTAGTTGAGCAGGTAATCGTCGAATTGCAGTGGCTGCTGGCGGCCATTGGTGGCGAAGGCGATGTTATTGAGCGCGTCTTCGTAGGACTCTAGGTTTTGATACTTAATCCAATGTGATACGCCGGCAGTTCGCGTTTTCGGTTTTCCTCGGCTCCATTCTGGCGAATAAATGCTCTTTAAAACACGCGGAGCCAAGAGAGCATCGAAGTTTGGGTTCTGCTCGATGAGGATGTATTTCCTGCGACCTGAATCTTCCTTATTCATCTCTATAACAGCGTGAGCTGTTGTCCCGGAACCGGCATAGTAATCCATGACTATCCCGCTAGGTGTGGTGGCATTTAGGAATACAGCTATCAACTCGCGGGGTTTTACCGTGTCCATTCCATGTTCTTTACCCAGAATGGCGGAAAGAGTGGCTTTGCCAGACTCAGCCGTGCCGGTGATCTCTTCGGGCATAAAAGTCCATAAAGGAATATGTTGATCCTCATCATCTTCGGGATAAATCTTCAGATGGGGTTCTCCCTCGTCGCTAAAACCAATTCTGTGCCGACCATACAAGTCGCGAATCTCATCGTCACCAGCCTTCCAGCGTTTGTCAGATGGCGGTGTGTAGTCGCCCACTCTTACCCTCATCGTAGTGCGACGATACCTTCCCAGATTCGAAGTCAGAATTGTTGTGGTGCGATACTTGCCGTGTTTGTCGTTGTTTGGGTATGTTCTTTTTACGCCTGACTCCAATGGTAGGAACTTAAGACCCTTTCGGGCGTTCATTAAGACAAACTCAGCGACCACTTGGGGCCGGTAGATCGCGTCGCCTGCATTGGTCGGTTTGGCACGAGATTTCCACACGAAGGGAACGCCGCCCGGTCCTAGCAATGCCTCAAGCAATATGTTTAGCCTGTGCACCTCGTCTTTCCCGATGCTAACCAAATGCACACCTTCGTCTCGCAAGAAATGCGTTCCTAAGGTTAACCTGTCGCTCTGCAAGCTAAGCCACGATGAATGTGGATAGCTGTCTTTATAAATGAATCCATCGCTTCCGGTGTTATAAGGAGGATCAATATAGACGCACTGCACTTCATTGCGGTAGCAGGCAACTAAGAGACTAAGAGCTTGAAAATTTTCGGCGCGGATCAGCAAGCCGTCTGTGGCCTCAGCCAATTCATCAGAGCCAGCGAGCAATTTATCTTTAAATTCCTGCCCAAAGAACTTGGTATCTAAGACAAGAAACGGGTTCGCTTTTAGAAACGCGACTTTGACCGGCTCGGAAAATCCCGGCTGCGTCGTGTCGGCTTCGATTTCCTCAATCGCAAAGAGCCGTTTCCACTCCGCGATCTGCGCCTTGTTTTTAGCTACCTGGGGGTAAAGCTCCTCGGGCACGCGGTCGAGCGTGACGCAGTAGTTCGTGGAGAGGACGAACTTCTTCTTCTCAAAAAGCCGTTTTTGGAAGTCCTCGATCTGCGCGAGAAAGGCGATGATCCTGTGGCCGATGCCGCGGATGGCGCGCATGATTTGAAACCAGCCCTCGGAACGCGCCTCGCCGCCCGCGTCGAGTTCATCGAGACTTAACACCTCGTTTTTCAAATAGAAATCCAGCTCGCGCGTGAGGAAGCCGCTCAGGTCTTTGTGGATGAAAAAGTCGGACGAGTTGCGCCGGGTGTAGCGCCGAAGATGGTGGGCTAGGAAAGTAACCGGCTCGCCGTCGGCATTCTTGCGCCGCTCGGCCATGAGCGCCGCCAGCGCATCGGTGTTCTTTTTCAACTGCTCGGGGATGCGCGCGTGTGCTTCGGCGATGATGGCGTCCTGCTGGTTCTTTTTCCCGTAGCTGATGGCTTCCTGCTCGGTGAGCGGACGGTATTCAAACGGGATGAGAATGGCGGCGGCGTCCGCCGAGGCTTCGCCGGGGATGGGGAGGAAGAAACGCTTGTCGCCTTTCACGTTGTCCTGTTCGACATGGGCGTTGCGAAGCTTGAACTGGACGGTGAAGCCGTGGGACTTGAAGGAGTAGTCGGTGAAGTTCTCGCCGGTCTTGATGTAATACTGGTCGCTGTTCGCCCAATGGAGATGGACTTCCTCGCCGTTGTAGGGGATGGCGTATTTCTCGCGTTTGGAATAGCGGCGCATGGACATGAAATCGCCCGCGTCGTAGTAGCGATTGAAGAAGCTGTAGAGGTGATTGAAAATCATCGCCTCCAGCTCGGGGCGCTGTTTGGTGCCGGCTGATTTGGATTGGAGGGCGAGGTATTGTTTGCCGAGTTTGCTGGTATGCCACTCGGCCAGAA
>CATPCN010000669.1 GCA_955652855.1 uncultured Chthoniobacterales bacterium
CGCCTCGACATCTAGAAGAGTTGGCTCAGAAACGCCAAATGATAAATCGGCGCGACATTTCGGAACGCAACGGCCGTTTCTTCGAAACAGAAGCGGACAAGCTCGAGGGTTGGTCCGAGGATCTGAAACTCGGATTAGAGCGTGAGATCAAAGAATTTGATCGGCAAATCAAGGAAGCTCGCCGTGCGACAACGACTGCGCTGACGCTGGAAGCAAAACTAGCAGGCCAGAAGCAAATCAGAGCACTTGAAGCGCAGCGGGGTCAGAAGCGCCGCTCTTTATTTGACGCCCAAGACGATGTGGATAAGCAGCGGGAACGCTTAATTGCAGCTGTCGAAGGCAAGTTAGAACAAAAAAGCGCGCTCCGAGCGCTCTTCACTATCCGCTGGAGCATTTCGTAAAGATGGAGAGGGCGAACGATCCAGACGCAAAGTTCGAAGTCGTGACCTTCGACCTCGCCACAGGTGGAAAGGTACGGGTACGGATCGACGAATTCTGGGAGCAGCTTTCGGAAGACGATCTTCGACATGGGCATCAGCCTAAACTCTACTTCGCGATTCGTGTTTACAGCGACGAGGACACAACCCCGCGCAGACTGGTGACACACACTGAGTTTCGAGCCGGCAATGATTTCGATCAATCGTGTATCCAGCGTCTCTCGACTTGGCTCGCTGACCTGGCTATGAGCAGACACCGCTTTTCGTACGATCGTGTAGAGGATTTTCTCGAGGAGTTTGCTGCGCGAATGGATGAGTTCAGCGCTGTCGGCGAGGATGTTGCAGACCGTCTGCATAAGAAGCATTGGATCCAAGGACCGCCGCCTTACGAAGATCCTCCGCATACCGAATTCGTAGAGGATGAATTCTCGTCACGGTCTCGAACGGATGGTCAATCCAGCAGCATGTTCTCTGATGAGTCGCCATCCGGCGTAGACGAGGACAGCTACCGTTTAGAAGCTGACACGGAGGATTTGCCCGGCAATGTCGGACATGAGCTATGAATCCAGCGCATTTAGCGATCTTAAAGGAGAAGCTGGCTGCTGAATTTGTGCCCCACTTGCCGCCACTGCTTGATCAAACCAAACCAGCCGATCATATGGCCGCGAAGAACGTGTCGCGCGCACTTTCGGCTTTTGCCCTCCAGAAGATCGCGAAGCTCGATACAATGACTGCCGCGAAAGCGATTGTCGACGACTATGAAGATAACGGCATCGACGCGATTCACTATCATCAACCGTCAAAGAAACTGTTTATCGTCCAAGGCAAACTGAAACCTGACGAGCCTTTTGGACAAGATGAAGCAAACGCACTTTGTAAAGGTGTTCGAGATTTGGTTAATCAACGTTACGAGCGCTTCAACGCGAACGTTGAAGATCGCGAGGGCGAACTCGATCTCGCTCTTGATGACGCCGCGGAAATCGTGCTCGTTATTACGCACGCTGGAGAGCTTGTTTCCCAGCATGCACAGGACGTCCTAGCCCACTTTTTAACGGACCCTGATCGACCGGACGAGCGGCTGCGCAATAATTGGATCGACTTCGGTCCCGCTCAGCTTGTCGAGGAGATGTTGGCCGAAAAAGCCGTAGGAGTTGTTGATACCGAGCTCATTGTTTTTGGGGAGAAGAAGATCGAGGAGCCTAGGCTCACGTATTATGGTCAGGTAGATGTAAGCTCGCTAGCTCAACTTTACGCAGCCCATGGCAATGCACTTCTCGAGAAAAATATCCGCTACTTTCTGGGAGCTGATTCTTCTGACGTCAATCGATCCATCCAAGAAACGCTGCAAACTGCGCCGGCGGAGTTCTTTCACTTAAGTAATGGCGTGACGGCTATCGCACAGCTGATCGAGCCCAAAGGTCTTCACGCTGGAGGCCGCCGCTTTGAAATTAAAGGTCTCTCCGTGATTAACGGCGCACAGACAATCGCTTCGTGTCATAGCTTTATCAGTACGCATCCGCAAGCCGACGTAGCTGCTGCTCGTGTTATGCTAACGTTGATTGGAGTGGATCACGATGATCCTTTCGGATCACGCGTGACTCGCGCGCGTAACCACCAGAATCCAGTCACGCTCGCACAATTTGCAGCTTTGGATCACATTCAGGAACGGCTGCGAAGGGAACTCGCTTTCGATAACATCACATATCGGTACAGACCCGAAGCGCGCACATCTACTCCGGGCGTAGACGCAATGACGATCGAAGAGGCCGCGCAAGCGCTTGCGTTGTTTCACCCGGATCCCGCATTTCCAACGGTTCTTAAGAAAGAGCCAGCAATGTTGCTCGACACCAAAGGCCCGCATTATGGTCGCCTTTTCGATGCAGGTCTTTCTGGAAGGAGGCTCGCGAACTGTGTTCGGCTCTATCGCAGGGCAGCGAATGTCTTGGGAGCCAATGAAATGGCGGCTTCCGGTATTGAGAAGCTGGTTTACCGTCATGGGCGTCATGCAATCATGTGGCTCACCCTTCATAGTAATCAGGCTTGGATGAATCATGAAGGTGTCCGAAGCAGCGACGAAGCGGGCGCGCTCATTAGTCAGCCGCTGGACGGTTGGCGGGAGAAAGTGCGGGCGGAGGTAGTGCTCGAGCTTCCGATCGTAGACAAGGGTCCGCTCGCTTTCTTCCGCAATCTTACGACGGCGCGGCCTTTCGTAATCAGGCTTCGTGATGCAGGTATATAAACACCTCTGTGGCAATGGCTAAACTCCAGAGACTAGAACTAACTTGGATCGGGAAGGAGAATCGCCCGAAAGTTGAACCGCGCATTCTCCTCGAAGATCCAGCCAAGTCGTATCACGCCGCAAATCGGGTCACCCAAAGCGACCTCTTTGATAACGGGCTCATCCGTGGCGACAATCTGCTTGCGCTCAAAGCGCTCGAGCAGGATTTCGCCGGGAAAGTGAAGTGCATATACATCGATCCACCGTATAACACTGGATCAGCATTCACGCACTTCGACGACGGGTTAGAGCATTCGATCTGGCTCACGTTGATGAGCGCAAGGCTAGACATACTTTGGCGGCTACTCGCGAACGACGGAACGCTTTGGGTCTCAATCGACGATGACGAGATGCCGTATCTGAGGGTGATGCTTGATGGCTTGGTTGGTCGCGACAAATTCATAGCAGCTAATGTGTGGCAAAAACGATACTCGCGCGAGAACCGGGAGGCGATTGGAGATGTTCATGAATATATCCTCGTTTATGCCAAGGACCCACTGGGCTTTAAGGAGCGACGAAATAGGGTTCCACTGACGGAAGAACAAGCAAAGGTGTACAAAAATCCAAACAAAGACCCTAAGGGACGTTGGCGGCCAATTCCGATGACTGCTCAAGAAGGCCACGCCACAAAAGATCAATTCTACGAGATCGTGGCTCCCGGTGGAAAGGTGCATAAGCCGCCGACTGGGAGGTGCTGGGGCCTTTCGAAGGCGACGTTTGAGAAATTGCGAGCCGAAGGGCGCATCTACTTTGGGAAGGACGGAAACTCCCAACCGAATGTGATTCGGTATCTCTCAGAAGTCGAAGGTGTTGTTCCGTGGACTTGGTGGCCCAGTGAAGAAGTCGGTCATACCGACGAAGCGAAAAAAGAAATCCACGCCCTTTTCGGGAAGACGGAAGCCTTCGACACGCCGAAACCTGAACGCCTTGTTGAGCGGATCTTGCACATCGCGACTAAGCCGAATGATCTGGTTCTGGATTCATTTCTAGGCTCAGGAACGACAGCCGCCGTGGCTCACAAGATGGGAAGGCGGTGGATTGGAATAGAGCTTGGCGAGCACTGCGACACTCTTGTTCTTCCGCGTCTCAAGAAGGTGATCGATGGAGCAGACAGTGGTGGCATCACCGAAGCCGTCAGCTGGAATGGCGGCGGCGGCTTTCGCTATTACAACCTCGCGCCTTCGCTTTTGCAGAAAGATAAATGGGGGAACTGGATCATCAGCAAGGAATTCAATGCTGCTATGCTGGCCGAGGCAGTGTGCAAGTTGGAGGGTTTTAGCTATGCGCCGAGCGATTCAGTTTATTGGCAGCATGGCCATTCCACGGAGCGTGATTTTATCTACGTGACCACGACGAATTTGAACCACGAGCAGTTGCAGCAGCTAAGCGACGAAGTAGGCGGACAACGTTCGTTGCTCGTGGTGTGCAGCGCGTTTCGTGAACGCAAAGAAGGTTACGAAAACCTGACGGTAAAGAAGATTCCTAAAGCGGTGTTAAATCGCTGCGAGTGGGGACACGATGATTATTCATTAGAGATAGAGAACCTGCCGAAAGCTCCGTCTAAGCCGGGGCAGCAATCGCTGTTTTCAGAGGAGGACGTGGCGTGAATCGACAGGTCAATGCCATTGGCGGCCGTTTAAGCCTGCGCCCGCCGCAGCGTCATTCGTTGGAAGTTTTGGATCGCGTTACGGAAATCGTTCCGCCGCACAAAACGGTGGATTTGAAAGCGGCGTTGGAAATTATCCGTAGCGAATATCCGACTGTGACAGACTTCGAACGAGAATTCCCATCGCTCTGCTTTGCATTGGCGACCGGTGTCGGCAAGACGCGGCTTATGGGAGCTTTCATCAGCTATCTGCATCTTGCTCATGGCATCAACAACTTCTTTGTCATGGCTCCCAACTTGACGATTTACAACAAGCTGATCACCGACTTCACACCGAACACACCAAAGTACGTCTTCAAAGGTATTGCCGAATTTGCGACCGATGCGCCGGAAATCATTACGGGCGATAACTACGAAGCAAAGGCGGGCACTCTGTTTGATCAGATGCTTCGCTGTAAGGTAAACATATTCAACATCTCCAAAATCAATTCCGAAGTTCGAGGCGGAAGATCGCCACGCATCAAGCGATTGTCGGAGTACATCGGTGAGAGTTATTTCGATTATCTGGCGGGTCTAAAAGATCTCGTGCTGATTATGGACGAATCGCATCGCTATCGGGCAAGCGCCGGTGTCCGTGCAATCAACGAGTTGAAGCCAATTCTTGGATTGGAGCTTACGGCGACCCCATTCATCGAAACCGGCAAGGGCGCGGTCGCGTTCAAGAACGTCATTTATGATTATCCGCTCGCGAGAGCGATGCAGGATGGTTTTGTGAAGGAGCCGGCTGTTGCTACGCAAAAGAATTTCGATCCAAGTCGCTTTTCGAAGGAAGAGATCGAGAAGATCAAGCTCGAAGATGGTATGCGCCTGCACGAAGACGTAAAGGTTCGGCTCGAAACATACGCGCGCGAAACAGAGCAGGACATCGTCAAGCCCTTTGTGCTCGTGATCGCCCGCGATACCACTCACGCCAGCGAATTGGTTAGGCTCATCCAATCTAATGCATTCTTTGAGGGACGTTACAAAGAAAAGGTGATCCAAGTAGACTCCAGTAAAACGGGAGCGGAAGAAGAGGAAATGATTAGTCGCTTGCTCAAAGTAGAACATGCGGACGAGCCGACGGAGATCGTCATTCACGTGAACATGCTGAAAGAAGGTTGGGACGTGACCAATCTGTACACGATTGTTCCACTCCGTGCGGCTAATGCTCGCATTCTGATTGAGCAATCGATTGGAAGAGGTCTGCGTCTACCCTACGGCAAGCGCACGGGTGTGAGTGCCGTGGATCGGTTGAGCATTGTCGCCCACGATCGTTTTCAAGAAATCATCGATGAAGCGAATAAGCCAGATTCAGCTATTCGTCTCGAGAAGGTCATCATCGAGCCGCCCGGCCAGTATCAGAAACTTGCCACGGTCGTTTCACAGCCCGGGATATTGTCTCAAATTGGCGGCCTCTCGCTGGAATCAAGCTCTTCGACAATCACCCAATCCGGCACATCCACGGCACCTGCTCTCTTTGCAACGGATGCTGAGAACACAGTCGCTAAGGCTGCGTTCAAGGTGATTAGTAGTTACGAGCAGCTTCCGAGCTCAAGTAAGCTGCTAAATAAGCAAGTCCAAGAAGAGATTATTGCACGTGTAAAGAAAGAGGTTGCGCCGGTGCAGGGAGAATTGGTCGGTGTGGCAGATCAAGTCGATGTCGCGGCGGTGGTTGCTAAGACCACCAAGCTGGTTGTGCAGGAAACGATCGACATTCCGCGGATACTCGTTGTACCGAAAGGCGAAGTGACGAGCGGCTTCAACTCTTTCACGCTAGACGCAAGCTCGATCCACTACCAGCCCGTCGAGCGCGATATTCTTATTCAGCATCTGCGCACACATCGACAAGAGACACTCACCACATCAGGCAACGGCCAAACGGAGTTGCGGCTCGAAAATTACCTTGTCCGCGCGCTAATCGATTTTGACGATATCTCCTACGACGATCACGCCGACCTGCTCTATGATTTGGCCGGACAGATGGTCAAACATCTGCGCAGCTACCTCAAAGACAACGGGGAAGTAATCAACGTTCTTCAGTACTACCAGAGACAACTGGCGGATTTCATTCATTCGCAAATGCAGGCGCACCATTGGGAAAAAGCGGCTGGCTACGATGTCGTTGTAAGCAAAGGTTTCACGACGCTCAAGCCGCTGGCGTTTACGGCGCCCGCAGATGAACCGATTCACGATTTCCGACATCGGCCCGCTGACGTGACCAAGATTGCGCAGATGGTTTTTGGCGGATTCAGCCGCTGTCTCTATCCGGTCCAGAAATTTCAATCCGATACCGAGCGTGTGTTATCGATCACCCTCGATCGAGAAGCGACGAAATGGTTCAAGCCCGGCCGCGGGCAGTTTCAAATCTTCTACAAATGGGGAACCGACCAACGCGAATATCAACCCGACTTTGTTGCCGAAACGAAGGGCGCCATTTACATGCTCGAGCCCAAAATGCGAAGAGACATGGAAGATCAGGAGGTGATCCACAAGAAAGAATCCGCCGTTGCCTGGTGTAAAAATGCGAGCGACCACGCTTCGAAAAACGGCGGCAAACCTTGGAGGTATCTTCTCATTGCACATGACGTCATTGCGGAAAACATGAGTTTGGACGGCATCGCAGCGCAATTCTCGGTAAATTAGCTACTCGCGAAACGCGAGCTATGTCAGCTGCCGCCAAACACAAAAGAGTCTCGCGATTGAAGAAGCATGTAATCCGCAAAAATAAAGCAGATCTTACATCGTTTTGTTCCTGGTATCGCGGTGCAAACGGGATGATCAGTTTGCCGATCGGCGCATATCCGATTCGTTCAAAGAACCCAAAAATCAAGAACTGGAATTTCTCCGAACTCATGGAAGGTCACAATGTTTGGAAGCAGGAGTTGTCCGAGGTTCTTTCGCGGATAGACGCTTCGGAGAGAAAACAAAAAGGAAAACGTGCATCTCTCGCGACGATTTGAGAAAGCGTTGCTCTACGCGACACGAATTCACGGCGGTCAGCTGCGGAAGAAGACCAAAATTCCCTACGTCGCGCACATTTTGGGAGTCACGGCGATCGCACTCGAATACGGCGCGAACGAAACGGAAGCTATTGCGGCTCTTCTGCATGATGTGGTCGAAGACTGCGGCGGTGCAAAACGTTTACGAGATATCGAGCGCAAGTTCGGAAAGGCGGTTGCCATAATCGTCGACGGCTGCACCGATACTGATCAGATTCCGAAGCCACCATGGCGTGAGCGAAAAGAAAAATACATCGCTCATCTTAAGTCGGCGTCCGCGTCGACTCTGCTGGTCTCTGCCTCCGACAAAGTTCACAACGCGCGCGCGATCCTCCGTGACCTGAGGCAGGAAGGAGACCGGCTTTGGTCTCGTTTCCATGGACGTAAAGACGGTACGCTTTGGTATTATCGTTCCCTCGTTATAGCGTTTCGAGAGCATGGCGACAGGGAGCTGTTCGATGAGTTGGACAGAATCGTAACCGAGATCGAAACTCTAGCCGTCCCTTCGTGACCCCAAACATCCAGTTCCTTCCTTTCATCGCACTATGTCTGAAACGGTATTCAAGAAAGTCGATTATACTCTCAAAGATCTAATGGGTTACATCCAGATGGGTGAGATCGGATTGCCAGATATCCAACGCCCTTTCGTCTGGAAGAACGCCAAAGTGCGGGATCTGTTCGACTCGATGTATCGCGGCTATCCAGTTGGGTACCTGCTGCTGTGGCAAAACGCCCTAACCGAAGACGCCAAGACGATAGGTGAGGAAAACAAGCAAAAGCCCCCGCGCCTTCTAATCGTGGATGGACAACAACGCCTCACATCGCTTTATGCAGTAGTGCGAGGTGTGGCCGTCGTGCGTGAAAACTACGAGCGCGAATTCATCCAGATAGCATTCAATCCACTCGACGAGAAATTCGAAGTTGCTGACGCTGCAATCAAGCGCGATGCCGCCTTCATTCCGGGAATCTCGGTGCTTTGGGCAAAGGATACCAGGATCACTAAGTTAATTCGAGAATACACCGAGAAACTTCGGAGTACACGCGAACTGTCCGACATGGAGAGTGACCGGATCGAAAACTCAATTTTGAAAGTCTTAGGATTAGATGGCTTCCCTTTCACGGCGCTCGAATTGTCCTCGGAGATTAATGAAGAAGCCGTTTCAGAAGTTTTTGTGCGCATTAACAGCAAAGGTACACCCCTCAATCAGGCGGACTTCATCCTGACCCTAATGTCGGTATTTTGGGACGAAGGGCGGACACAGTTAGAACAGTTTTGCCGCAAAGCGCGAACACCTTCGACCGGAGCACCTTCTCCATTTAACCACTTTATCCAACCGGGTCCGGACCAACTACTCCGCGTCGGTGTCGGGTTGGGGTTTAAGCGCGCGCGACTGCAGTACGTTTACTCGCTGCTCCGCGGAAAGGATCTGGAGACGGAGAAGTTCAGCGATGAACGGCGCCGAGCACAATTCAAGGTGCTGCAACAGGCCCAGGAGCGAGTGCTTAATCTTCAATATTGGCACGACTTCATGAACTGCATCCGGCAAGCAGGTTTTCGCAGCGAAAAGATGATCAGTTCGCAAAACAATATGCTGATGTCTTACATACTCTACCTGATGGGCCGCACAGAGTTTCGGGTGGAGGAGTTCCAGTTGCGCGGAATCATTGCCCGCTGGTTTTTTATGTCGTCACTCACCGGTCGGTTTACCGGATCGCCAGAGTCAGCGATGGAATTTGATTTAGCGCGCTTTCGCGGACTGAACGATGCGGATCAATTCGTTAATACGCTGGAGCAAGCCTGTGATCTGGCTATGACCGACGATTTCTGGAGCATTGGATTACCCAACGATCTGGCGACTTCGTCACCTCGAAGCCCGTCGCTCTTCGCCTATAACGCAGCGCTGGTTCTCCTCGATGCCCGCGCACTCTTTTCGAAACTTCGAGTGGCAGAACTGCTCGACCCCTCGACTCAGGGCACGCGCGCTGCCGTGGAGCGACATCATTTATTTCCCAAGGAATACCTAAGAACACTAAAGATTACCGAAATCCGGGAAACCAATCAGATTGCCAATTTTGCCTTGGTCGAGTGGGGTGATAACTCCGATATCGCTGACCGGCCGCCCGCAGAATATTTATCCGCAATGAAGGCACGTTTGAGTTCAGAGGAGCTCGCACGGATGTACAACTGGCACGCGTTGCCCGAGAATTGGGAGCACATGGATTACCGCACGTTTCTCGAAAAAAGGCGGGACCTAATGGCTGAGTTAATCCGCGGAGGGTATCGAACTCTGACTAGCGACTACTTACAGGCTCCGGAGGCTGGTGTCCTTACCGCCGCTCAACTTGTCGGGACGGGAGAGTCAGACGGCACCGAATTTAAGGCCACGCTTCGGATTAACCAGCACACAGGACAAAAGGATGCCCGCATGGAGCTAGCGGCGCTCAAGACCATCGCCGGATTTCTCAACGCAAACGGTGGTCGATTGATTGTTGGCGTGCGCGATGACGGCACACCACTCGGGATCGAAGCAGACCAGTTTCCGAGCGAAGACAAGTTGGGGTTACATCTCGTCAATCTAGTAAATGGAAAAATGGGTCCGCAAGCGATGACCTTCATGCATCTGCGCTTCGACGAGTATGAAGACCGCCGGGTCATGGTAGTCGAATGCCGAAAATCTGCGAAGCCTGTGTTTGTGAAAGACGGCGACTCTGAGCACTTCTACATCCGCACCGGCCCCTCAACGACCGAACTAACACCAAGTCAGACACAGGAATACATTCAACAGCGGTGGAAATGACCGCGGATAACAGCCGTTTCGACAGCACAGGCAGTGTCAGCGATGTCCTTTCTCGACGTTTACATCGGTGATTTAGGTGATCCGTCATTCCGCTGGGATCGCGGAAATTGGAGCGGGAACGTCCCTGTTCGGCTCAGTCCGTTCTTTCCCGAAGGACACCGGGTGCGAGGTGCTATGCTCGATCGAATCAGTGATGGCGCGTACATAGGCAAGCAAACGGATTGGGGCGGTTACGTCGCGAAAGTGACGAAGCAGCAGATCAAAGATCTTATTGAAGAACAATATTGCGATCACGAGTGGTATAAGGATCCATCTCCGATGCCTCACATGCTTCAAGCGTTGCAGGAGCTTCGAAATTTTGTGGACTCGCTCGAGGAAAAAAAGCTATATGCCCTCGTCGCGACAGAGCTGTAACGAAGCTCGCGTCGATTCGTTGCACTCTCGCCGCAGTCGCTTCCTGGCGAATCCTCGAATCTCGCCTTTTCCAATTTCGACCGGCATCGCAGCGGTATCGACCCAGAGTCGCCGTTTGTATTCTTAGCTACCGACAGACTATTTTCTTACGTGATCCTGCGACGACGCTGCTTCGCGAATTCCTTCATCGCTTCGGCGGCGTCCTTGATCCATCTAGTGATTTCTTTCTCACTGCCATTATAATGACTCTCGAGTGGCTGGCGAACCTCTAGCCAAGTTTCGTTTTGTACAGGGATGAATTTGCAGCTCCCCGGGAATTTTACACCGAGCGCTGTAGTTGTTCCTTTGGGAACGGTCGCAGAGAAAAGAAGACTAACGACGCCTATCTGGTGATTGAATTCAATCCCAACCCAGCCGTCCGTGTAAGCTGATTCCGCCAAATGGAGGCCGTACCAAGTAAGATGTCGCTCTTCGTCGACCTCCATCGTCGGTTTTTGGTGTGGCGCCTTCAGTTCGCCGCTGGATTTCAGCTTCAGCAATAATTGCCCGAAGGCGCCTAGGAATCGCATCGTGTTCGGGAAAGCCGAGAGTTGTGAAGAGGAAAGTTTCGGGATGCTCACAGGGCTTAAACCTTCGGAATGAAGAAACTGGCTGAACTGTTCGCGGAGGAAAAGCTCCGCCGGTCGTTTTTCCCCTTTCGGATACCTATCGCGACTTCCAGCAAGAGCACGTTCATAAATCTCCTCCCATAGAATCTTGCGGACGGCTCGCGCGTCCACCGGAATTCGCTTCGCGGAGGAAACCAAAAGCAGCAGATGCCCCTTCGGATCGTTCGTTTCTTCCAGAAGATCACAGTATCCTTTTAGTTGCTCAGCTTTAACAGGTGAGTCAACCTTGCTTTCAATCACAATTCGGAGCCCCTTTGGCAGAAGAAATCGTAACTCGATATCGAACTGAGCCCGTTTCAGAGGCGCCAACCTCCTTCCCTTGAGATTAGCAAGTTGCATCTTGGGTGGAACTACCTGTGTGCTGATTTCCGGTTCATCGCGGGGGGCCTGGATGCCAAGGCGCGTAGCGC
>CATPCN010000670.1 GCA_955652855.1 uncultured Chthoniobacterales bacterium
ATCCATCATGGCGTGGATCGAGAAGTTTTTTGTGAGCCAGCGCGATTCTTTAATGCGCGGAGTAAATCGCAAATGATGGCCGCGCATCGAGCCGCCGAGCCGACCGGTAACAAAAAGCGCATCGCCCACTTTGCCGCCGGCACGCGAGATCCAGCGATCTGTTTCGGCGAAACCAATCACGCTCACCGAAATGACGGCCGGTCCGCGCGTGCTGCTCGTTTCGCCGCCGACGATCGTGACGCCGAACTTTTGCGCGGCTTTGTTCAGCCCGCGGTAAAGTTTTTTTACCCAATCGACTCTTGTCGCTGGCGGCGCGATGAGCGTGACGAGCGCAAACTGCGGGACGCCCGACATCGCGGCAAAATCGCTCAATGTTCGCGCCATCGCTTTCCAACCAACCGATTCTGCGTCGCTCCTTGCCAGAAAATGGACGCCTTCGACAACGCAATCGGTTTTGAGCAAACCCACTTTTCCCTTCGCGCCAAGATCGACAACTGCGCAATCGTCGCCCGTTCCGGCGATCACTTTTCCGCCGCAAGGCAGGTGCGGCAGAATTTGCGCGAGCAGCCGGTCTTCGCCGAGCTCGCCGCAGCGAGTCCGTCCTGTGGCGGACCGCTGAAGATTCATTGCGGGAGAGTTTGCGGAAAAGCGAGCGCGGTGAGCGAGAGCGAATTAAAAAGCGCGTGCATGGTCATGGCGACAAGAATCGAGCCGCTCCATTCGTAGGCAATTGTAAAACAACTTCCGAGAACGAAGAGCGGGCCGAAAGAGGGAAGATGTTGATGGACCGCGGCGAAAAGGAGCGAGCTGAGCACCAGACCGAGCACGCGACCGACGTAACGTTTCAAAACGCCGTAAAGAAAAAAACGGAAAATGAATTCCTCGGCGATCGGCGCGACAGCGACCGCAAGCAGAATAATGCCGACGCGCTGCTCCATCGTTTGCGAGCCGCTGAAAAGCTCAACGATTTCCTGCTTGCTCGATCCGCTGCCGAGCAGTCGCTGCGTGATCGCGTCCGCCAAAATAATTAAAGGATAACCGGCCAAGAGAAGGAGGGCGCCCGTGCCGATGACGCGACCGAAACCGATCCGGGAAAAACCGGCGAGAACATCGACATCAAATCCGCGCAGCCGCAGAAACATCACGAGCAAAAGTAAAAAGCCGATGGAGAAAAGCGCAGTCGCGGCGAGGTCGCGATTGCGAATCTCACTGTTATTCGAAGACGACGAGAGCACGAGAACGAAAAGGAACCAGCAGACGACGAGTGCGGCGACGATCGCTTCGACAAATCCGAAGAGTTTCAAACTGGGCGCGCCGATTTTCGGAGATCGCACGCTGATTTGCCGAGTGAGCGAAACGTAAACGTACACACTGATCACCACGAGAAAGGTATTCAACACGCTCGACATTGGTCCGCGCCGCGGCGTTACGGAGCGTAGAAGCTTGGCAGCAAATACACACGCCCGCTTTCGAGCTGCGGAAGAAGCTGTTTCGGCAAGGTGAGCTCAATCTTCGAGTTTCCCGATTGCCCGAACGCGCGGAAGATACGGCTCAGGCTGAACGGTGGGCCGTATTTCACTACGGTCGCTCCCGGAGAATTGCCGAGCTCTTTCGCTTTTGCGTAGGCGTCTTCGATCTGACCGAGTCCATCGATCAATTTATTGTCGAGCGCGTCTTTGCCGGAAAGAATCCGGCCGTCGGCCACGGTCGTGCGCAGATGATCGGCGGGCAGATTTCGTTCCTTCGCCACAATGCCGAGAAATTTGTCGTACGTTTTCATGATGAACGATTGCACCAGGTCGCGTTCTTCCGGCGTGATCGGTCGCGCGCCGTTCAGCATGTCTTTGAACTTGCCGCTTTTGAAAATGACCGCGGCCAAACCGACTTTATTAAAGAGCTGTTCGTAATTAAACGTCTCGATAATGACGCCAATGCTCCCGGTGATTGTGGTTTCGTTCGCCATCAAATACTTGCCGCCGCAGGAAATATAATATCCGCCCGAAGCGGCGAGCGAATCCATGTAAACGACGACCGGCTTTTTCGCGCGAGTCTTGACCACCGCATTGTAAATGACGTCGGCGGCGGTGACTTCGCCGCCGGGCGAATCGATTTCGAGCACAACCGCGCGCACATGGTCGTCCTCACGCGCTTGCTGCAGGGCCACGCGCATATCGTCCACCATTGAATCGCTCACGTTTCCGGGAATCGATGCGCTGATCAGCCCGCGCATTTTAATGACCGCGATCTTCTCAGAGCTGCCGCGACTTCCCCGCTCCACAATGATTTCGCGAAAATGCGGCATCCACTCCTCCTGTCGTGATGCACCGCTGAGCCGCTGAAATGCGACCGTCGCCAGGACAAAATTAATGAAAACGCTCGCGCACAACGCAACGAACAAAAAAATGCTCAAGCAGCCTAGCTTTCGATCCGCCATGATTCGCTGAAACTGCCGGAGAACGATGGCACGCACAAGCGCTTTTCGTGCGGCCATTCGCGGCCAGAGGGAAACACTGGCCTGGAAGCTGCTCCCTTTTTCTAAGATCGACAATGGATACGAGTGGTCATCTTAAGGTTATTACTTCCGCCGCGCGCCGCGTCACAAAGTTAAAAGCGAGACGAAGAAAAGGCTCGCACGCCCTAAATGGGACCAGGCCTTCCACGAACGGCCAGCGCGAACCTGCAGCTGTCGGTACGCTTTCGCGCACCAAAGCTTTGCTCCTCGCTGCGCTCCGCGTTTGGGAGCTGAAGCAACGGATCCGCCAGTGAAGTTCAGCGCTTCGGCTCGACCTTCACGTAGATCTCGCGCGGCGCACTCGGGAAATACTTAAAGAGCGCCGGACAGAGCCAGCCTTCCATTTTGAACTGGTCGCTGTAATACCA
>CATPCN010000671.1 GCA_955652855.1 uncultured Chthoniobacterales bacterium
AGTGGTAACCACACCCTTCATGTCGATGAGATCTTTGACTGCCAGGCGCAATTGTTTGCTGTTTTCAGGGGGCGGCCAGTAAACAATGAACGCGTGATCACGAGAACGATTTACCGGACGTTTCTGTGTAAAGGAGCAGGCACTGAAAAAACTCATCAGCAAAAGCCCAGGGAGAACACATTGGGCAATGACGCAGTGGCGATTTTTCATTGTATCACATGCATCATGTTGCCGCCCAACGTCAATCCATAAATTTCGCGGCGACGTCCTGCTGTCAGATCGCGCAGATTGCGTTGCGCGGTGATTCATTCGAGAAAACTGGCCTTCCCCGTCTCGTAGGCGAACTGATTGGCTTCGAACGCCTGACGCGCCTGAGAGACAAGCTTGTCTCGAAAAAGATCGACATGATGCTGTGCCGTGTGGATTTTTTGCAGCGCGTTGCGCAGCAAGGAGAGATTCCGCGTTTGTGCGCTCAAGCGCGTGTTGAGCGGCAGCGAGGTTTTCCTTCGCCTCGCGAACAACCGCCGAGTATTTGCGCGGATTTACCCACGGCACGGCACGGTGAAGGAAATTCCGGCGTCGAGTTCGCGGGTCGCTTGCGCACTGTCATTATACCGCTGCGCTTCAACTTTGACCGCGGGATCGAGAATCCAATTTCGGCGAGATAATTCTAGGCGCGACTTTTCCATCTCGACTCTAGCCTGCGCGATCTTGATTTCGGGCCGGTTAGCAAGTGCGAGGGCGCGCGCTTCCGTAGTGCCAGCAAAAGGCAGTGAAAAAGTTCGCACGACTAATCGCGGAGTTCGCTTGATTACTAAGGTGTAGCCCTGCTTAACTGCAGCAAAATAACGGGGAAGACACCGCCGAATCCTACCGGTGGAGCCATGCCCAGCATGGCGGAAGCAATCTCTTAAGCGCGGGACGCGCAAAAATGGATCGCGCAAGGGGCGCAATCCTACCACTGGAGCCATTCGGAACATCGACTTGTCGTTCATGCTACCATGCTTGAATGCAGAACCTCCACAGCGCAATGGCAACAATTTTTATCCTGCAAATTCTCGTGTCCGCGTTTCTCGCGATCCTCTTTCTTCAATCGGGCATTGATAAAATTCTCGATCGGCGCGGCAATCTCGAATGGCTTAAAGGACATTTCGCGAAAAGTCCGCTGGCTGGAATCGTGCCGTTAATGGTCACCGCGATCACGCTTCTCGAAATTTCAGCCGGCGCTCTGAGCGCGATTGGGTGTGTGCTGCTAATTCTTAGTCGCGATTCCACTGTCGCATTTTACGGCACGATTATTTCCGCCATGTCGATCATCGCGCTGTTCTTCGGCCAGCGAATGGCAAAGGAATATGCGGGCGCGGCTGTGCTCGTTCCGTATTTTCTGCTGGCATTGAGCGCGATTTATCTGCTCGCGCAACGCTAGCGCGAAAATGCTTGTCGCACTCTGCGGCTAAAGACAAGATCGACAATCTCATTGCGCATACTCGCGATCGCTGTTTTTGCGTTGTGCTGGAGTGGCAGCTCAGTGCGGGCGGCGGCCCCGCAACTCGCCGCATTGCGCGCACAACTCGATGCGGCGGAAGAGGCCAGCGACAAGGAAGCGACGGCCGAACTGAGCCGGCGTATCCTGGAAATCGCGCCGACTGATTCGGCGATTTGGAAAAAGCTCGCCGTCACGCAGCTTCGATTGAAAGATTTCGACCGCTGCGGCGCGACGCTCGATCGATGGGAGAAAACGGTAAAACCCCGGCCGACTGTCATCGAAGATTTTCGGGGCGATCTCGCTTTCGAACTCAAGAATTACGCCGAGGCAGAGCGACACTGGCTCGCATTTATTGCGACGAAACCGAAGCGCGATGAGAGCGTGGAGACATACGAAAAGCTCGCCGATCTTTGCGTCTTGCAGTCGCGTTGGAGCGAGAATTTGGAATTTCGCAATCGCATCATCGCGCTCAAAGACACGGCGGCGAACCGCGTGACGCGCGCGACGGCGTTTCTGCGACTTCATCGTTGGGACGAAGCGTACATCGACATAAAAAAAGCGAACGCGCTCGATCCGTCGGACGAGATGGTAAAAGAATGGTTGCCGCAATTTGAGCGGCTCGAAGAGTTCTTGCCGCGCATCAAGGCGCTCGATGCGCAGATTGCAAAATCGCCTAACGATATCGCTATGCTGCTCGATCGCGCGCGCAGTTTCACACTGGCCGATCGTCCTCTGCTCGCGCTGGAAGATTGCCAGCAGGCGATAAAACTTCAGCCCGCCTCTATGCGGGCACGCATCCAAACCGCGGAAGCTCTGCTCGACAATAATCGCGCCGAGGATGCAGCGAAATTGCAAGTCGGCCGCCGGCTTGCGCGCGGAGCTAACAAACATGTGAGCGAACAAGCCCTGCGCCAGCTCGGCGCAGCGGACGCGCTGCTCTTGCGAAATCCTAAAGATGCGGATGCGCTTGCGCTCCGCGCAAAAATTTTGCGCGAACTGCAACAATTCACGCTCTCGCTAGCGGACGCGCGCGCCGCGTTGGCAATCAATGATAAATCTGCAGCCGCGCACTTTGAGGCTGCACACGACTTTGTTGAATTGAACCAGCCCAAAGATGCCATCATGCACGCGCGCACTGCCACCGAATTGGATCCAAATGATCCGGTGAAGTGGTGCTTTCGCGGCATGCTCGAAGCGCAACGCGCGAATTTTGCGGCGGCGATCGATGCGCAAACTCATTCGCTTGCATTGCAAGAGTCCCTTCTCGCGCTGCAGGAGCGAGAGCACTGCGAACGCCGGATCGGGAAGATCAACGAGGCCGATGTCGATCTTCGCAGGATCCGCGAATTGGCGCCCGAACAAAAAGAATGAAACACGCAATTCTCACCGGTATTTCGCTTTTCGCGGTCTGCCATTTAGCGCTCGCCGCCGAAGATGAAGGCGAGAAGAAATCGAACGCGAAGCCCGATGCCGGCGGCGTCGTGCTCGAGCCGTCCGAGGGAAAAATCGCCGCGGGCGACGAAATCACAATCACGTTTCCGGGAGCAATGGTCGCTGTCGATCTTATCGATGAAGGCGATCAGGCGTGTCCATTTATTAGTGAGCCAAAACTCGAAGGGACGTTTCTTTGGAAGAGTCAGACTGAAGGCGTTTTCACCGTCACTGATGTCGCGACTGATGCGACGCATCGGTTGAAGCTTGCCCCCGGACTAAAAGACGCCGCCGGCAAACCGTTCGTTGTAAAAGATTGGAGCGCCGAATTCACGACGCCAGCCTACGCCATCACGACGGACTTCACTGAGAAAGAACAGTTGTCCGCGAGCCCGCAAATTTATCTCGATTCAACTTATTCGGTCCGACTGACGGAAGCGGCCGAGCACATTTATTTTCAAGATCGAGATTCGCATGAGCGACTTCCGGTCGAAGTCATTTTGACTGATAACGAAAAAACGACGAGCACGCCGGAAGCGAAAGAGTTCCGAGCCGGGCCGCGGAATCCGGTGCCGGTCGGCCATACCTACGACCTGATCGTGAATGGGTTACTCGATGCGAAAAATCACAAGCCGCTTCCGTATTTGCAAGTGGTGCCCGCGGGAAAAACCGAACCGCTGAAGATCGAATGGGTGGGTGCGTTCAATCATGCGCTCGATGAGCCTTCGATCCGCATCAAGTTCAACGACAACATCGATCCCGAGCAAGCGACGCCGGAAAAAATTCATGTCGATCCTGCCGTGAAGGAAATGAAGCTTCTCGCAAGTGGCGACGAAATTCAGGTCACCGGCGAGTTCGACACGGCGCAGCATTACAAAGTCACGATCTCGCCTGAACTGAAAGGCGCCCGCGAATACGGGCTCGCCGCCGAATCGCATTGGGCGGCGACGTTCCACGCGATTGAGCCATGCGTCGTTTTTCCGTCCTCGCAAATCTTTGCGCGCGCGCGTCAAGAGTTGCGCTTCGCATTTTTCCAAATCAACACGCCGCAGGTGACGTGGAAGCTCGCGCGGATTCCGGCAGAGAAACTGCCGGTGGTGACATCGCGCGTGAGCGAGTTTATGAGGGACGCGATCGATCCGGTAACCGGCGAGCACATTGAAGATCCGCGCACCGGTTTTACAAAACAATTTCCCACTGAGTTGCTCGTTGACGCATTCCAACTGCCGGTGACTGCAACCGGGACGACCGACGCGACCAGCGGCGACGCTACAGCGCGACGTGAGATCCGCTGCGCTCCGCCCGCGAAAGAGGCACTGGCCGGCGCGTATCTTTTGGAAGCGAGCGCAACACTTCCGGACGGCCGAGTCGTGGGAAACCGCACGATCATTTGCGTGAGCGATTACCTGCTCACGCAAAAGCGAACGCCCACCACAGTAATCATGCGCCTCGCGAAAATGTCCGACGCGAGTTCAGTCGCGGGCGTGACGGTGCGCGCGGTGACCAGCGAAAACATCGAGATCGCCCGCGCGGTGACCGATGAAAAAGGAATCGCACGCTTCGTTCGCGAAACGCTTTTCCCAAAGAAAGGTAAGAGCGCACATCTCTTCATCGCGGACACAGCGAATGGACCGGCCCTGCAATACACTGAAGCCAACTCGTTCTCATCCGGTACCGATTCCAGCCGCGAAGTAAGGAAACCGCACGCGGAAATCATTACCGATCGCAATCTTTACCGGCCGGGACAGACGGTGAAGATGAAAGGAATTGTGCGCGATGTTACTCAGGCCGGACTCGCGATTCCATCCTCTGCTGATGCGCACTGGCGCGTCATGCAAGCTGATGGCTCTCGTGTTGTCGGCGAAGGCAATGTGATGCTTTCGCCTTACGGCGGATGGGAAGCCGAATGGAGCGTGCCAGCAAAAGCGAAGCTCGGACAGTACGAGATTCATTGTCGGGTGGGCGAACAAGATTACGAAGGCTCCACTTCGATCAGCGTCGAAGAATATCGCGTGCCTCTATTTTCGGTAGTTGTCGAAGCAACGACTCCGGAAGTCGGCACGACTGCACATGCGCACGTTTCCTCCGCATATTTTCACGGCGCGCCAAACGTCGGCGCGCGCGTGCATTGGAAAGCAATCTGGACTGCGACGGCTGATTCATCCGAGTCTGCCAGCGATAGCGGCGAGAACTTTTACAAACACAGGTATAACTCTTACGCCGAAGTCGGTCCGCGTCTCGATCCGGATAACGAGGAGGAGAAAATCGTCGAGGGCGACGCGCAGCTCGACGCGCATGGCTTTGCGACCATCCCATGTGCATCGCCATACAAAGATAACGCTGCGGTCGGTCGCGTGAGTGTTGTCTGGCGCGCCGATGTCACCTCGCTCGACGGTCAGACGCTCACCGGCGGAGACATGGGAATACTTTTTTCGGCGGAAGCGCGCCTCGGTGTTCGCGCGATCGAACAAGCTAACAAACCAGCTGGAGTGAAGGTCAACATCGACGCGCTCGATTCCAAAGACGGAAAACTAAACGACGTTGTCGTTCATGCCGATTTGTTTCACGTCACGACAAAGTCCGTCAAAGAACAGGTTGCGCCGTTTGTCTATCGCTATCGCAACACCGATCAGTTTGCGAAAGTCGCATCGCAGGAATCGAAAACACCTGCTGAGCTTATCTTCCCGACGAGCGAGACAGGCCGTTATGTCGTTGCTGTCACTGCGCCAAAAATTAAAACGCCGCTCGTCAGCGACGAAACAACTGTCACTGGCGAAAAACCGACTGAGTTGCCGGTGCAGAACGAGAGCACATTCAAGATCGAGCATCGGCCGGAGCCGTTTGTACCCGGTGAGCAAGCCGTGTTCACCACGCAAGCGCCATTCGGCGGCGGCGCCTGGGTTTCAGTCGAGACGGACGAAATGCTCGATACGTTTCTCACTCCGGTGAAGGGCAACGCCGGCCGAATCGAAGTCACGATCAGAAAAGAATATGCGCCCAACGCGACTGTCTCGATTTATCTCGTTAAGCCCGGTGGCGACAAAGAACTTCCACGCGAACGCTTCGCTTATTCGGACATCATTGTGCGCCGGCCGGAGCGCGAATTAAAAATCGAGCCGCATCTTTCCAGCGCGACCGCGAAGCCAGGCGACATGATCCGCGGCGAAGTGCGCGCGACTTCTGAAGCGAAACCCATCGCTGATGTCGATCTTGTCGTTTTCGCGGTTGACGACGCGGTGCTCACACTGGGCGACTGGCATATGCCGGAACTTGGTCTGCAATTTTATCCCGCTAATCATTTTGGAGTTCGGACGTACGAAGCGCTGCACGGTTACATCGACGACATCGCAAAGCTGAGCTTAACGCAAAAAGGATTTATCATCGGCGGCGGAGGTGAAGAAGCGGTCCCGAATGTAAAAAATGTGCGAAAGGAATTTCGCACGCTCGCATTTTGGCAAGGCAGCTTGAAAACCGGCGCCGATGGAAAAGCGACGTTCGAGTTTCCCGCGCCCGATAACCTAACGACTTATCGCATCGTCGCAGTTGGTCAGACGAAGACGCATCAATTCGGGGGCGATGCGAGGCAAACGGTAAAAATTTCCAAGCCGCTCCTGATCGATCTCGCGCTACCCCGTTTTCTGCGCGATGGCGACGAAGTCGAACTGCGCGCGGTTGTGCGCGAAAGCTTTACCGATAACGATGACGTCGTGGTGCGCTGCGTGACCGACGGCAGTTGCAAATTGGTCAATGGCGACAGCGCGACTCAATCCGCACATCGCGATGCTCCGACGGTGTTCCGCTTCAAAGCGAAAGTGTCCGATGTCGATCTAACGCCGACCAAGATCCGGTTCGAAGCAACATCAAAATCGAACAGCAAAATGTCGGACGCGGTCGAAATCACGTTGCCGGTGCAGCCGCCGACAATCATTCGCAAGGAAAGTGTGGCGGGCCCGTTCGCCGGCCCGCAATTCGATGCACACCGTGTCATGCCCGAACCATGGAAACGCGAGCGCGGCAAACTCAGCGCCACGATTTCGACAACGCCATGGTTTCCAAAAATCGCCGGCCTTCCCGTCATCCTCGAATATCCGCACGGCTGCTTCGAACAAATCTCGACGAAACTTTTGGGCTACAGTTTGCTCGCGAACCTGCTCGCGTATTTGCCGGACGCGCAGGAACGCGATGCCGAATATCGCGCGACTCTTGAACGCGGCATGAAACAGTTCGCCGATTCGCTCCTGCCTGACGGATCGCTTCCTTACTGGCCCGGCAACGAAACGGGCAACAACTTCGTGACCTGTCAGGCGCTTTGGTCGGTGAACGAATCGATCAACGCCGGATTCGAAGCGCACGCAGATTTGCAGGCGAAACTTGGCGCTGCGCTCAAGAAAATCGTGAAAGCGCAAGTCCCAGCGTCGCGATTTGAAAAATGTTTTGCGCTCTTTGTGCTCACGCAATCGAAGAGCGATGACGATTTCGCCAGCGAGTCGCAGGAATTATATTTGCATCGCAACGAGACCGGTGACGAAGAACGTGCGTTGCTCGCCATCGCGTTACATCGACAAAACATCATGGCGCGCGAACAGCAGCAGTTGCTGCATGAAATTGATGCGCCGATCAAAGAGCGCGCATTTAATCCGGCGACGTTTACATCGACAACCCGCGCCGAAGCAATCTGCGCACTCGCCTTCGATACGATCGCGCCGTCGATTTGGACAAAAGAGAAAAAGCAGCGCGTGCGCGACCGCATGTTGGCGCTGATGAGTTCATCCGCATCGCTCTCGACGCAGGAAAATCTCTGGCTGCTTCTCGCCTTCAAATCGATGCTCGGCGCGGAAAATGCCGGGGAGCTGCACGCGACCGAACCGCCTGGCGTGCTTTCGAAGAACAATCGCTCCGCCGCTTGGATCGACAGAAAAATCGGAGACCCACTCGTTGTCAACGGACTGAATCAAGGCGCGCTAACATTTTTGATGCAGGCCGAATACTCGACCGATGAAGTCGACATGGACCGAGTCGATCGCGGATTTCGTCTTGAGCGCGTCGTTCACAATCTGACGGACGCGAAACGCGTCGGCACAGCGGATGCGCCCTTGAAACTCGGCGATCAACTGCTCATCACGTACCGGCTAAACACGCGGAAGCTTCAGAATTATGTCGCGCTGGAAGATGCGCTGCCGGCCGGTTTGGAAGTTGTGAATCCGAATCTCGCACTGGTCGGCAAGTTCTTCGAGCTTCCACCGACCGATCCACATGATCGTTTGCTCGGGCTGTCACATTCCGAAATGCGTGATCGTTCGACGCTCCTTTATTTTGACACTGTCGATCCAGGCTCCGCAACGTATTCGGTTTTGGCGCGCGCAACCGCGGCCGGCAGGTTCCGCTGGCCCGCAACGCAAGTCGAACCGATGTACGACAGCCGCTTCTCGGGATTGTCGCCTTCGAGTATATGCGTCGTGTCGGGCGAATAGTTGTCGCAACTAGCGGCGTCGCAATCTTTGCGCTGGTCGCATGGATTTACTGGCTACCTCTGCCTAACGAGTTACAAAAATCGCCGGCCGGAACTCTGACGCTCATCGATTCTCGCGGTCGCGAGATCGCCGAGGTCGCATCCCCAGAAGCCCGAACACAATTTCCGTGCACGCTCGAGCAAATGGGCACATGGCTTCCGCGAGTGACAGTCGCGCTGGAAGATCGCCGCTTTTACGAGCACGGCGGGATCGACTGGCGCGCTACCGGTGCAGCATGCGCACACAACTTGCGATCGGGTCGCATCATTTCCGGTGGATCGACAATCACGCAACAGCTCGTGAAATTGGCCACCGGCCGTGAGCGACGAAGCTGGCGCAACAAGCTCTACGAAGCGGTCGTCGCTTGGAGACTGGAACGACGATGGAGCAAGGAAAAAATCCTCACCGAGTATTTGAACCGCAGCAGTTACGGTAACCGTCGGCTCGGGCCGGAAGCAGCGGCGCGTGCTTACTTCGATAAACCGGCGCGCGATCTCACATTGGCCGAGGCGATCTATCTCGCCGGCTTGCCGCAAGCGCCCACGCGAATGAATCCTTGGCGACATGCGGACCAAGCGAAACGCAAATATAATCGCTTACTCACGCGGCTCGTTGAGCTCGGTGTCATCACGCGAGATCAGCAGTACCTTATTGCGCAACCGCCGGCAATTGCGCTTCGTGTCGATCCACCGCGGCGTGCGCCGCACTATGTCGATGCAGTTGTTGCGCGAAACCCGCGACTGCGCGGCACGGTGAGAACAACGCTCGATCTCGATTTGCAAACGACGGTCGAACGTTTGCTCCGTTCGCATTTGTCGGCGCTAAATCGATATGACATCACGCAGGCGGCTGTCGTCGTGATCGACAACGCAACCGGCGCGATTCGCGCAATGGCTGGTTCCGAGAATTACGCCGTGTCGCAGATAAATGGCGCGATGCGAGCGCGCAGTTGTGGATCGACATTGAAACCGTTCGTCTATCTCGATGCGATCGATAGGCGGGTGCTGACCGCCGCGAGTTTGCTGCCGGATACTCCTAATGCGATCCGCGGTGAGTACACCGATTACGATCCGCAAAATTACAATCATCGGTATCTCGGTCCGGTGCGATTGCGCGAAGCGCTTGGCTGCTCGCTCAATGTGCCGGCTGTTTTCACGCTGAGCCAGGTCGGCGCGCGCTCTGCATTTTATCAATTGCAAAAGTGGGGCTTCGATTTTCCACAAGGCCTCGCCGAATACGGAGCAGGTTTTGTTTTAGGAAACGCGGAGACGCGCCTTGTCGATCTTGCGGGCGCATACGCTGGTCTGGCACGAGGCGGGACCGCAATGCGCGCGAAATTTCTAACCGCTGAACATTCGCCGATTATCCGCATCGCCTCAGAAGAAGCGACCGCGATTATTACCGATATTTTGTGCGACAACAGCGCTCGAGAAAAAAGTTTCGGCGCCCATTCGCCACTCGCCTTCGAGCAGCGCGTCGCTGCGAAGACGGGAACGAGCAGCGGCTTCCGCGACGCATGGACGGTCGGGTTCGACAAAGAGCACACAGTTGCGGTTTGGGCGGGAAATTTCGACGGTCGTCCGATGCGCGACACGTTTGCCGTGCGCGCGGCAACTCCGCTCTGGGCCGCGGTCATACAGGAATTACTGCACCGCGATCATCCACTCGGTCCTCCGGTTGAAAATGAAAAACTCGCCCGGCGAGAAATTTGCAAAGCGACCGGCCTGATTCCTTCACGATTGAGCGCCGGCAAAATGAGCGAACTGTTTCTGGCCGGAACCGAGCCGCGCGAAAACTCTGCCAGTTATTTCTCAACCGATGGCACCTTGCTCTTGCCTAACGAATACAGCCAGTGGTGCGCGAGCCGCGACAACAACATTGGCGCACATGTTCGAGCCGAAGCTCGTATCACGAATCCGCCACCGAACGCGCGCTACGAACTCGATCCCGTTCTGCCGCCCTCACAACAGATGGTCGAACTGACCGCGGACTTCGGCGCAGATGTCGAGTGGTTTGTAAACGGCGAGAAAGTATCGCCGCAATGCGACGGGCGATTTTTCTGGCAGCTTGCACCTGGCGAATGGAATCTGCGCGCAGCCAGTCGCGGAGAAACTGCTGAAGAAAAAATCAGCGTCGCAGCGACTGCCGACTGACTTCCGTGTTCTCAATATAATCGACCCCCGGACAGCAGCGCTCACAAATCGCTAAATGCGCGGTCCAAAACATCGACAATAAAATCGGCGTCCTGTTCGTTCACGCACATCGGCGGCGAGAAACGAATGGTTTGTCCGTGCAGACCACCTTTGCCGAGAAGCAATCCCATTTCGCGGCAACGCTCCAAAATCTGCGCGCACTCTTCTTTCGCCGGCTCTTTCGATTGTCGATCTTTCACCAGCTCGATGCCGAGCATCAAACCTTTGCCGCGCACGTCGCCGATGATGTTGTGCTTTTCTTTCAGGCGACGCAATCCATCGGAGATGCGGCCGCCGATTTTGAGCGAATTTGCCTGCACTTTTCGTGCTCGATCACTTCCAACACCGCCGCGCCCTGCGCGCACCCCACTGGATTTCCGCCGAAAGTATTGAAGTGGGTTCGCTGCGCGAGAGTCGCTGCGATCTTCGGCGTCGTTACAACCGCCCCCAGCGGACAACCGTTTCCAATTCCTTTCGCCATCGTCACGATGTCTGGAATCACATCTTGCGTTTCG
This sequence comes from uncultured Chthoniobacterales bacterium, assembly GCA_955652855.1. The sequence goes on from CATPCN010000671.1 coordinate 11,135, forward strand.
AATCCCCAGAAATGCGTGCCGGTCCGACCGAAACCCGATTGCACTTCATCGGCAATGCACAATCCGCCGGCCCCGCGCACGTATTCGTAAACTTGTTTCAAATAGCCGTCGGGAAAAACAACGCAGCCGCCCACGCCCTGAATTGATTCGGCGATGAACGCCGCGATCTGTCCCGATGTCGCAAAATCGAGCAGGCTCTTCACGTCGGCCGCATATTTTTTTCCTGCATCGACATCGTCCCATCCCCAGGCGCCGCGGTACGGATCGGGCGTGATCGCGTGATGAACACCGAAGCTGTGCGGCACATTAAACTTCCATGTGCGATGCGCGGTCAATCCCATGGTCGAAGCATTGCCGCCGTGATAAGAATTGCGCAGCGCGATCACATCGTAATTGCCGGTGTAGGCGCGCGCCATGAGCAGCGCGAGATCGTTCGCTTCCGAACCGGAATTGACGAAGTAACAAACCTTCAGATCACCCGGCATCTTTGAGGCAAGTTTTTGCGCGTACTCCGCGATGTTCGGATGCAAATAAATGGTCGTGGAATGTTGCAGCGTCTCGTTTTGCTTGCGCGCAACATCGACAACATGCGGATGACAGTGCCCGACGCTGACGGTGACAATTCCGCCGAGCGCATCGAGATATCGCCGCCCGCTGTCGTCCCAAAGGTATTGCATTTTTCCTTCCACAATCATGAGTGGCTTCTTGTAGTAGAGGAAAATTCCCGGATTCAGAAATTCCTTGCGCAGCCGCAACACTTCGTCGGCGGAAGGGCCGGCGTATTGTTTCGGGTGATGATCGAACGGCGGAAGCTCTGGAATTTTCATTCGATTTTGCGGGAAGCGGGAACGAAGCGTCGCTCTTCGCTTCGAAATTCAAATCCTAGCGGGGGAAAATCAATGTGTTGATCGCGCTTGGAAACATTCGCGATCACTCGCCCGCCATCGCCAGGTCTCGCGCCGTGCGCCTTACCTTCGTCTCAGCTTCTGTGCAGCGAACGACCCGGTTTTGAGCGTCGAGCACGGCGACGCGCGGATGATGAGTTCTCGCTTCTTCCAAGGTGAATTGCGCAAAACTCATGATGGTTAGACGATCGCCGATTGCGCCCAGATGAGCCGTGGCGCCATTCAATTCGATCAGACCCATTTCGGCCGTTCCGTAGATCACATAAGTCTCGAAGCGTTCACCATTCTGGAGATTGCCAACAAGGATTTTTTCGTACGGGAGGAGGCCCACCATTTCGGCAATATCCGCGGAAACGGTGAGACTGCCTTCATAGTGCAAACTGGCGCCCGTGACCGCCGCGCGGTGAATCTTGGATTTTAGAAGAGTGACCTGCATCGAGTGCAACAAAGAGAACTTAGACCCACGCTTTTGCAATGCACTTTCACGCTCAATGCGTCGCGATCGGTAGTGTCCTTCGGCTATTGCCCGGGAAAAACAGCTCAAAGGTTGGCGGCGCGAGAAGAAGCTAAAGCTGATTCAATCCGCCAACCCGCGGTGGATGGATCTCAGCGACTCTTGGTATGATTTCAGAAAATGATTAGAGATTGTAGCCCTCTGCCCCGCTACCCGCAAAGGCGGTCTTCGACTCCGCTCAGGATGACAAAACAAACAAGCGCGCGCCGTCAGTGTCGATTCCGCTGCGATCACCAAAGCGCTCCGCAAAGTTTTACGATGCAAATGCGCAGGCGAATTGGAAGGGGAAAAGTAGCAGTCGCGCCCTGAGGTCTACAATGGATTGAGGAATAACTTACCAGTGTGCGGGCAACGAACCTCTGCACCTTTAGGAATACCTTTCATACTGATCGGAGGCTTCGTCGGAGCGTACGGACTTGTGACAAATCCGGGCTTTCCCGGCACTGGTGAGCCAAACGGATAC
>CATPCN010000672.1 GCA_955652855.1 uncultured Chthoniobacterales bacterium
CACGTGGGATCGACTCGCTCGTCTCGCGGCGGACTTTCTGCCCGTCCCTCGCATCCTTCACCCGTGGCCGGACGCTCGCTTCGCCGTCACTCACCCAAGGTGGGAGCCGAATGCCTGAATTGGGCCCGTTCGGATCTGTGCGGGGGGTGTGCAGCAATGCGCATCCCTACCGCGATAGGCCTAATCCGGCGTCAACCAGGACCCCAACCGGCGGGCCTTCGGCCGAGCCGTGCGGCACGCCATCGCGTCCTACTGTGGTGCGCACATGACTACCAGGTTCGGCCCGTCGCCCTCGGCAATCCAACCTTTTGCGACCATCTGTGCTCGCACGGTTTTGTCGGTCATGTAGCGGTGGTTCGCGTCCAATCGATTATCGAAGACGCGATACACCTCGGTCGTGTTGGCCGGACAGACGCCCGCTGCCGGAAGGAACATCGCCATGAATTTCGGATCCTCGAGGATGAAGTCCGGGTGGGCGGCGCCGGTTGCTGCGCATTCGGTCGAGCCGCGCCCATAAAAGTGCGAATCACCATCGGCAGGCGGAATGTAGAAGCGGCAGATATCGGACGTTCCGGCCTGCGCGGTCGGATACGCGGCAAACGAATAGCCTGTCCTTTTCCATCCCTTGATCTGGACGCCGGCATCGAGGATCGCGATCTCGTTCACGATCCAAGTGATGAAGTAATGATCTTGGCTTGCGTCGTAGTACTCGATCACAGGTACGCTCGCCGGCCGAGCCGGCAGCGCTTGCGCCGCCAGTACCGCCGCTCCGGCGTCGACGATGCCGGCGCCGCATCGATCGGTGGTGCAATCCGAGTCCACGGGGAACGGTTTGGCGCTACTGGCGATGATCTGGCGAATCTGGTCCGGCGTCAGGTATGGCGCGATCGCCAGCATCAGCGAGATCGTTCCCGTCACCATCGGCGCGGCAAAGCTCGTGCCGCCAGAGGACTTGATCGAGTCTCCGAATGGCGAGGGTCCATCGGGCGTCGACGCGCCGGTGTTGGTCAGTACGAAGATCCCCTCATCGGGGAGGCTGAAATTGATCGTGCCGCCCGGCGCAGAGACGGTGATCCCGGCGCCGAAATTGCTGTAAGCAGCAAGCTTGCCGGATGAGGTCGTCGATGCAACCGCAATGACGCCGGGACAGCTTGCTGGCGTTTCATTGGCAACGTCCTGCGCTTCGTTGCCCGCGGCGACGACGATCGCGCGCGTAATGCCGTGGGCGAACGCGGCGCCCAAGACGGATATGTAACCTGCGGTGCACGGCTTGCCACCGCCAAGGCTCAGATTGATGACCTGCGCCGGCGTTGGATTGGGCGGAACGCCCGGTACCGATAGGCCCGCGGCCCATGCAATCCCATCGATGATGTCGGAATCGTAGCCACCGCATTTACCGAGCACGCGCACCGGCAGAATCCGGGCGTTCCAGTCAATGCCGGCCGTCCAGATGCCATTATTTGCGTTCGCGGCGATGATGCCGGCAACACCGGTGCCATGCCACGAGCTGTATCTCTGCGGGCAACTGGCGAAAAAGCCCGTTTGTTCGCTTGCGAGCAGAAAGTCGCCGAAATCGGTCGCGTCGGCGTCCCGTCCATCGCCGTCATTGGCGACTGCCGCAACCGAAATCATGTTGTAGCCGGGTAGCCAGCGCCCGATCATGTCCGCGTGAACACGGTATCCGGTGTCGATCACCGCAACTACGGTGTTGCTCGATCCGTGCGTAGTGTTCCACGCGGCAAACGCGCTGATCGCCGCGGGATCGTTCGGCAGGTAATGCTGGGTGCTCGCGTATTCGTCGTTGACGGGAAGTGCTTGCAGCGCATGCCGCCGGTAGTCGACTTGCGCAAATTCGACCGCTGGATCGGTGGCAAGTCTCGCTGCTATACGCTCGGCATCGGCTTCGCCGTCGATGCCGCCGACAGCGACGACGTGCGCGCCCAATGCCATCTCGCGCAGCTGCAAGAGTGAGGCGCCGACGGCGGTGCCGAGTTTTTCGATCCGCGCCTTCGGCGTCAGCGCCGACTCGGCCTCGTTCGTCCCGAGCTTGACGATCAGTTGTGCGCTCTGCGCATGTACCGCGATCGGCATCATAGCGAACGTGAGCGAAATCACGCTCAGCGCGCGAATGATGGGTCGTGACATTGGATCCATGGGGCGAGCGGGCACCGCGTGTATTGTGGCACGTCAGTAGGGGATCGCCCCACTCGGGCGGCTGCGAACATGACGTTCGTGGTTAACGCGACGTGGGCCGTCAGGAAGCCTGCGGGCCCCCGATTGGCGCATGCGACCTCCCGCCGGCCAACCGGCCGATCTGTGCACCACCTTGATTCATTGTGACCCCCGGACGCGGCCGACGTGCCTTGCTGATATCTGATATTGCGACCCGCTAAATCAGACGTCGTCGCGACCGGTGCATCGTCGCTTAAGAACGCGTCACACCTTCGATGGCGTCATCTAGCCGCAACAGCTTCGAATGACCGTTGTCGCCACAAGCAGACCGTCAGCGTCACCGCCCAATTTTCCAGAAACGGACATTCGCATGGATGGCATTTCGCTGTGAAGCCCGGGCGAGAGGTGGCCCCGCCATACAGTTCTTTGACTCTGCGAAAGGTCGCTGCGTGGGCTGCGGGTGAGCCCATGAAATGTGGCTCCCTTCCTGCCGGGCGTACATGTCGGCGGCAATTTCGGGCTCGGTTCGTCTAGTACCACATCCCATGAAGTCTATAATACTTTACATTGCGTATCTAATATCCGACAGTATGTACTTAGCGAAAGGGCGGTATGATTCCGCCGTTGTGCCGTTCTCGGGAGGCAAAACGGTGCTGTCGCCTGCGGAATTTGCTGGGAACCTAGCGACGGCTGCCACGTCGATGGCCGGCCTGCTTCTAGTCTTCATCGGCGCCACAAATACCAGTTTTAAGGGCTATGACACCGCCTCGCAGAGGGCGGTGGCGCCGAAATTCAAGCTACGCGGCCTTTTGGCCTTGGGCGGATTTCTATTGGCGCTTGTCGCTGCCGTTTTATCGCTGGTCGGCAGATGGAATGATGGGGTCAGCTACGTTGAAGGTGCCGTGGTTTGCCTGATCCTTGCGTTCTTAATCGCATCTATCGCCGCGATTATCACTGTTCTAGACATTCGTGCGCCCTGAATGGCTCTCACGCTGAAAGCTGAACAAAGGCTGATCGCCGTCGGTCTTGATAAGTTCTTCGAAGAACACAAGACCGAGTGGAAGAATGCGGCCAAGCAAGCGCGAGACTTTCTCAAGCACAACTTTCCGGCAAACTCCACCATTCGTCCGGATGACGTAGCCAGCGTGCTTGCGCCGATATTGGACGTGAACAAGAAACTGACCGACAAGCTTTCGGTCAAAAAACTAACCGAGAAATACTGGAAAACCTACTTCACAGACCTAATTATTGACCGTGTATGGAGCGAGATAACTTGAGAGGAACTTATGACCGTTTCGAAGAAATCAATAGCAAGTAACCGGACTTTCCAAGAAGCGCAAAGGCTTGTTAGGAGCGTCTTATCGTCAACCTCGTCAGGGCAGAGGCTGAAAGACTCCGTGGTGCGCGATGTTGCTTTGAAGGTATCTCGCGTGATACCGAAGAAAGTCGCTTAAGCTCGCTGGACCACCACGCACTTAGGCCGCTTCGGCGGCCTTTTTGTTGTCGTTCGTCGGGTCAATAACATTTTACTTGACAAAATCATTTACTCAAGTAAAATGTTAATCATGAAAACCGAACCCAAAGTACAGAACCGCTCAACGAAGGATGACCCCATCATCGCGGCGCTGCCAAAGGCATGTTCCGACGAGAAGACGGCGGTCGAGTTCATGGAAAAACAGCGGTGGGGCGCGCATCCGGCCTGTCCGCGTTGCGGCGATCTGGACGTGTATCAGATGAAGGACTCGAAGACCGGCGAGCGTCAGGCTGGCTATCGGTGGCGCTGCCACGGCTGCAAAGAGCAATTCACGGTCCGAATCGGAACGGTGTTCGAGGAAAGCCGCATTCCGATGCGGCACTGGTGCTTTGCGTTCTGGCGCGCATCCACGTCAAAGAAGGGCGTCAGCGCGCTCGAAATCCATCGGCAAACGGGCATTAGCTACAAGTCGGCCCTATTCATGATGCACCGCATTCGCTTTGCCATGACTGAAACCGATCCGAGTCCCCTGACCGGCACCGTCGAGGCTGACGAAGTATTCATTGGCGGCAGAAATCGCCCGTTTAACAACAGCCGCAAGTCACGGAAGATCGAGAAGACGGCGGTGGTAGGAATGAAGGAGCGCGGCGGTCGAGTTCGTCCACGCATCGTTGCCGACGTTACTGCTAACAGCCTTAAGAACGTGCTCCGCGCGAACGTCGATAAGTCGGCGCGCGTCTACACCGACGAATGGTTGGGCTACCGCGCTTGGGTCGGCAAGGAGTTTGCTGGCGGTCACGAAACGGTCCGCCACAGCACGCACGAATATGCGCGTGGCGACGTGCATACGAATAGCATCGAGGGGTTCTTCGGAATGCTTCGGCGTGGTTTGGACGGCATCTACCACAGCGTGAGCCGAAAGCACCTCCACCGCTACTTAGGCGAGTTCGAGTTCCGCCACAACTATCGCAAGCTTAGCGACGGCGAGCGCGCGCAATTGGCGATCCGCTCGGCCAACCATAAGCGCTTGATGTACAGGGAAGTAGTCGAAGGGTAAAATGGAAAGTGGCGGGGACGAGCGTCGAACTCGCAAGGGCGTGATCTTCTTTCCACGGAAGCGCCCGGCGGCTCCCAAGGCCGCTGTGTTTACCAGTTTCACCACCCCGCCAAGGGGTGCCACCGCGGCCCGTATTGGTTGCCTTCTCAAGGGTGACGCCAATACGGGCCTACTTTTTTGCCCCCGGCCACGGCGGCCGGCAAACCGGGGGCTTAGACTCTCCTCATTTGTCCCCTCCGTCTGGTTGTTTGGCGGTAGTCGGGACGTTCGGCGTGGCACCCAATACGATCCCAATTACCTGAAGAAACCGTTCTACGTCAGCGGGCGTAGGCTTGCTTTCGACCTTTATATGCCACGTCTTTCCCGGGCTAAGCGGAATCGGAATCGAGGTCATAGTGGAGTCATCCTTGTTGACAGAATCAAACTCCAGAATCTTACCTTTGTCCTCGATCTTTGTCTTTGGCGTCTTTACCGTTTTGCGTGGCGCGCTAGTTCGGGTGCCCTTGGCGATATGGGCAGAAACCGGCAAGCCAGAGTGCTTAGCCAGTTGAATAAAGAACACCACACACTTGGACCGGACGCTAGGCTCGACCTGAAACTCGGTGAACGAATTTTGCAACTGCTGCATCGTCCCGTCGGGCAGGATGGCGGCTTGCGTTGGGTAATGCTTGGTGAGCAGTTGGCCCAGCATCGCCTTCCGTCCATCAGCGTCTGCCTTGGCGTACTCCATAAACTGCTGGGTGCGCTGGTCGTTGCCGTTCGTGAATTGCAAGTAACGAAGCGCCTGCATGACCTGGCGTTGCGCGGAGCCGGAAAACTTCCGCAGGACGCTGCCGACGAGA
>CATPCN010000673.1 GCA_955652855.1 uncultured Chthoniobacterales bacterium
ATCGCGGAGTTTACACGTCGCAGATCGAGCGGGTCTTCCAGTTTTTCCCTCGCAGCCAGGTCTTGATCATCAAGTACGAAAACTTTCGAGAAAATTATTCCGCGACGCTCGACGCGCTCTTCGATTTTCTTGGCGTCGAACGGTTACACGGTGTGAAGAACAAGCAGCAGAATGTCGGCCCTTATCAGCGAAAAATGACCGACGCGGAACGGCAATATGTTGCCGCGGTTTTTGACGAAGACATGTCCAAATTGGAAAAGTTGCTGGGCTGGAATTGTTCCGACTGGCGTTTAAAATCGCTCGATCCGAAGGTCGCGGCCACGAATTAAATATTGCTGCCGCTCCATTTCAATTTTTGCCTAACGACGCTGAAAAATGAAATGTCCGGAAGCACCGCAAGCGGCAAAGTCTTTTGCGCTTTCCGAATCGCGATGGTCGATCCTGCCGTCACACGCAGGGGCTCGCGTCCATCAATCGTCAGAAACACCGGATAATCGGGATCGGTCACTTCGATTTCGATCACGGAGGTTTCGGCGACGATGATCGAGCGGTTCGTCAACACGTGCGGGCAAATCGGCGTGATGACAAGCACTCCGGATTCGGGTTCAAGAATCGGACCGCCGGCCGAAAGTGAATACGCTGTGGAGCCGGTTGGCGTCGCCACGATCAGTCCGTCCGCGTTAAATTCGGTCAATGGTTCGCCATTCACGCGAGTTCGCACCCGAATCAAGCGCGACAATTCGCCGCGGCTGAAGACCGCGTCATTCAACGCCGCCATTTTCGCCTGGCGCTCTTTGCCGTTGACCACCGTGACATCGAGCAAAGTCCGCTCGCTGAATTTCATGCGATCTTTCGCGATGCATTCCACCGCTTCGCGATAAGCGGATGAATTCAAGCACGTCAAAAAGCCGAGGGAACCGACGTTTATGCCGAAGATTGGCTTTATGACTTCGCCGAGCTGACCAACCACGTTTAGGATTGTTCCATCGCCCCCGATCACAACCAACAAATCCGCTTCTCCGCCCAGCTGCGCGATGGTTTTCGACGAGCGCTGTCCCGCGATTGCCGCCGTCTCTTTTTCCAACAAGATCGACATAGAACTTCGCGCGAATTCTTCGCTCAACGCGTTCACCAGCTCAGCCACACCGGGTTTTCCGGTGTGCGCGATCAGTCCGATCACTTTCGCAGGCATATAAAAAATTCCTGGTTGCCATCCGCGCCGGTGATTGTTGATGGCACAACGCCGATCGCGCGATGATTCGCCGCTTCGACAAAATCGACAATCTTCTGCTGCGCTTTCTCGTGTAGCGCCGGTTCGCGCACAATTCCGCCGCGGCCGACATCCTTTGCTGCAAGTTCGAACTGTGGCTTGATCAACGCGACCATCACTCCGTTTGGAGTTAACAAGTCGAAAGCGTTCGGCAAGATCAAAGTTAGCGAAATGAATGAAACGTCGATCACGCAAAGATCGACAAGTTCGGGAATATCCTCCCGCGAAAGAAATCGCGCGTTCAACTTTTCCCGCGCAACCACGCGCGGATCCTTCCGAATTTTCCAGGCCAACTGTCCGTGCCCGACATCGATCGCATATACTTTCGCAGCACCACGCTGCAACAGGCAATCGGTGAAACCGCCGGTGGATGCGCCGATGTCGAGCGCGATCTTGCCGCTAACATCGACATGAAAATGCTCGAGCGCGCCGTCCAGCTTCACTCCGCCGCGTCCGACAAATTGCGCCGGCGCCATCACCGAGATCTCTGCCTCCGGCTCAAGAAGCACCGATGCTTTTTCGAGAGTGCGATCGCCGCTTCTGATTTGACCGGCCATGATGGCACGCTGTGCTTGTTCGCGGCTCGGAAAAAAACCGCGTTCCACCAGCAGATTATCTAAGCGCGATTTTTTGCGCATGGCGCGAGTGCTCCGTCAGCCGACGCCGACGCGAAAACATCGACAATTGCATCGTGAATCGCGCGGACTGATTGCGTTAATTGTGAAGACGTAATGCAAAACGGCGGCATCAAAATAATGACGTCGCGAACCGGCCGTGTGAGCAAACCGTGCCGTCGAGCGGCGACGCACGTCGCTGCACCGTTACGTCCCCCAGCCTCTCGCAGCTCGATGCCGGCAATAAATCCACATTGACGGATGGATTCCACGCAAGGCAAAGCGCGCAGCGTCTCGAGATCGCTCGTTAACTGCCCAATCTTGCCGGCAAGGTTTTGAATCACGTTTTCCCGCTCAAAAACCTCGAGACTGGCCTTGGCCGCGGCGCACGCGAGCGCATTGCCCGTGTAACTATGTCCGTAAAAGAGGGTGTTCTCGGCGTCACGTGACTCGGCAAAGGCTGAGAAAATTTCTTCCGTAGTTAAAGTGATAGCGAGCGGAAGATATCCACCAGTCAATGCTTTAGCTAGAACAGCAATATCTGAAAATACTTCTTCATGCTCGCAGGCAAACATGCGGCCGGTGCGTCCGAAACCAGTGAGCACTTCATCGGTGATTAATAGAGCCCCCGCGCGGTCACACCATTCTCGAACGGCTCTTAGAGTGTCCTTCGGCCAAAGCTTAATGCCGGCCGCACCTTGAACCAGCGGCTCGATCACAACGGCCGCTGTCCGCTTTGCCTCCTCGGCAGGTAGACGCCGCAGGTCGTCGACGCTCGATACCTGGAGCGCCGGAAATCGCCAATGAAACGAACCGGTGCCGAACATGCTCGCCGCGCCCAGCGCCGCGGCGCCTGCTGTGTCACCGTGGTAGGCATCATTGAATGCGATGAATTGGTCCCGGCGCGCTCCTCGGATCTGCCAGTATTGATTCGCGATGCGCAACGCGACCTCCATTCCGGTCGAGCCGTCATCGGAATAAAAAACGCGGCTCAGCGTGCCCTCGGGGAAAAGATCGACAATCGCCCGCGCCAGCTCAATTGCTGCCGGATTTGTGAACCCGAGAAAGGAAGTGTGCGCGACACGCTCCAGTTGGTCCCTGATGGCCGCGTTGATATGCGGATGATTGTGCCCGTGAATGTTCGTCCAAATGGAAGAGTTGCCGTCGATGTATTCGCGACCGCGACTGTCGCGCAGAATTGCGCCCTTGCCTTCCACGAGCACGATTGGTTCGTGATCGGGCGCGCACCATTCGCCCATGTTCGTGAACGGATGCCAAAGATATTTTTTATCCGCGGCTACGAGATCCGCCGTGTCCCAATCGCTCATGCGCCGTATTGAACTATCAACCTTTCGATGGAAACGACGTCTTCCGCCGATGCGCGACGCCGCTGATACTTGCGAGCAACGATCTCTTTTAGCGCCAGTAAATCTTCGACTGTCGGCTGATCGTGATAACTCCACTCGCCTTCATCGTCGTATTTCGATTGGAAGCGCCACCGGCCTCCGAATTTCGTTACGCGCACTTCGCGCCGACGCCCCTGGGCGTTTTTCTCTTTCCATATGTGTTGACTCCGCATAGCGCGCGAATTTTACATTAGCACTCTTGAAGGACGCGGCCAGACTCCTGACTTATTTTGCTGCGACGGTGCTTGTCGGTGCGCTCGTAGCGCCAGTTCTTTTTTGGACAGCACAATGGCTGGCCGCGCATCACGGTCTTTCATTTCTCGGCCAATACGGATTCGAAAGTTTTTTCCATCGCGCATTATTAATCAGCGCCCTCGCTTTACTCTGGCCTCTGCTGCGGTGGCTTCGGATTCGTAACCGGAGCGAATTGGGTCTCGCACAAAATCGAGATTGGCTGCGCGATCTTGGCGCCGGAATTCTCTTCGCTGCGATTCCCCTCCTCTGCTGCGGGGCGCTCTTTG
>CATPCN010000674.1 GCA_955652855.1 uncultured Chthoniobacterales bacterium
GTATTTCTCCGCGATTACGGCTGGCTCATACGACTGCGCGATCACACCTGCCGACGGCGATGTTTTTTTCACTTCGGCAATCAGCGCGAGCTTGTTCTGCTTTGATTCCAACGCGGAGCGAAAACTGCGGAAATCAATTCGCTGCGATGCCGCAGCGCGCAGTTCTTCGGTGCGCGGCCGCAAATGTTCGATCTCCTGACGCTTTACTCGCAAGATTTCTTCTAGTCGATTCATGTGGAACTTTTGTAGCAGACGCTGTGAACGATTCCGCGAAAATTTTTTCGCAACGCGATGCTGATGCTTCGCTCTTGCCCGCTCGCACGCAGGATGCAATCTTTCCCGGCTCCAGCAGCCTGCCGATGTAGCTCAGTTGGTAGAGCAACGGTTTCGTAAACCGTAGGTCACGAGTTCGAATCTCGTCGTCGGCTCCACTTCTTACAGCGCCTAAAAAACCATTTTCATAGGTAAAATGCGGACACTTCATCGCTAAACTGGTTGCGCAACGTTTGGCAATGAAACGCAACAAAGCGCAATTTGTTCGCCAACTATTTGCCAAGTGCTTCGCACGAAGGGCGGCCTGAACAAGTTGACCCCGGCCCGGTGGGGGACAGAATGGGCAGATGTTGGCGACACTATCGGGATTCGAAGCCGATGGACGATTGCGGCAGATTGCGTGAATCGCGCCACTTTGCGGTGGGAAATTGCGCGTTGAGCGTTTTGCCAGATTGCGAAATCACGCAGAAACACGCAGTTCTTGTGTCCGAATCTGTCCGAATCATCGCGTCTAATCTTCTCAACCGTTATCCCTCAAAAATTCAACGATCGCTGCTTGGAATTTCTTTCTTAGGCGTGAAGTCGGAGAGAGCGCAGATTGTTGAATTTTCAGGAGCAGCGGGTTCTCAAAGGGGTCTAATTTCTGACGCGCGATATTCCTTTCGATTACTTGCTTAGGAAATTCCCTGGCCCACGCATAGGCAACGACTGAGATTTCTTCGATAAGGCAGGGATGTTCGCCCCTCAACAACTCGCATGTGGTTTCGCTTCCCCCTTTTTTTGTAGTGACATTGACGCACAAAAACCAAGCGCTTTCCTCAATGCTCGGAGCAACAACGACGTAAAGATGCTCTCCGGTAGGAGGCGTCGGATGGTAAAAACACTGGCCGATCATTACCCCGCAAGGGCGAGGTCTGCATGATCCGAGGCTGCATGTAGCCGATATTCGTCCAGCTCATCGTCGATCTTCTGCAAGCTAGCCAATTCCTCTCGAATCCGCTGCAAATCCTCTGGAGTTTTTCCAGCGAGCAGCAAGATGTTTTCAAATGGAATTGGAACCGAACTGCCCCCGGGATTTGTCCACTCGGGCAGCTCGTGGGTGAATCTTGAAAGCTCCTGCCAAGTCTTTCGTCCGTGCTGTTCAAATGTTCGCTTGAGAATTTCCTCTTCAGCATTGCTGAGTTCTCCATCGCCAACATCTTCTAGCCTTTCGACATCATAGCCCCTCGGAGCCGAGACCGCGCGAAACCACGGAGCGTCGTTTTCGTAAATCGGGCCACAGCGAATCAGATCCAGAATGTGGCTCAAAACGGGTCCGTGCGGCAAAGAAGCTGGCCGATCACCCGTGATTGGGGACTCTAGTTCCATCAGAGCCGCCCGATCCGCAAGATAGAGCAGCTTCACAAAAACCATGTAGTTGAGCTTTCCACCAGCCAGAGAAAGCAACTTGTAGGCTGCCTGAGCCGCCTTGGTTGAATTGAAATTGAATTTGATAGTGTGGTCGCTCATTGGCCAACCTCCGCCTAGGCAAAGGATTATCCGAAGCGCTTCGTAATATGAAAGCACAATGTGTGCAAAGTTTCAAAATTTCCCTCCCATTTTCGGCAAGGAGGAAGAGCTTTTCAAGGCTTGTCGGGCTGTTCGAGAAGCTCTGAAAGAGTTGCCGGAGGATTCCGAATCCGACCCGGACGAGGACGGTTTTGCTGAAGCCGCCGAGGGAAAATTGCTGACGAAGCTTCACAAGCGACGAGAACGAAGTCTCAAGCTCGTTAATGCGAAGAAAAAATGGGCAATGAACAAACTTGGTGCTTTGAAGTGCGAAGCATGTGATTTCGATTTACTTTGGATCGACGGAAAATTTCCACTGAAGGAAAAACAAGATCGAAAAGTGAAAGCCAAGCTTTCCGGCAAGTCCGACTCGAACTTTCCACCCGTGTTTGAAATTGGGGACTTGCTTTGCGGCGAGCGTCAGCACCCTTTACCACCTCAACACGCAATCACGTTGATGCTTGAATACGTGCACTCAATTACTCCCGCGCCCGCAGTGGTCACCGACGGGCTGGTATACCATGCCGGGCTCGCCAAGGATTGGGCAGATTCGCATTCCCCTTCCTGCAGAGGCTATCGCGCAGATTCGGGATGTCACGGATGATGCTAAGGGCTACCAATACGAGCTAACCCTCGAAAACGTTGAGTTGGTCAACAAGACCCCAACACGACCGAAGTGAGGTTAGCTTTTGCCTTGCGGTGCTTCTCAATCCGCACGCAGAATCCCCACTTTTCCATGAACTGCTGAGCCAGCGCAGTTAATTCGCTAATGGCGGCCGCGCTTTGTGCCAGTCCGTGCTTCGTTCATAGGCGTGCGCAATTTGCAGAATGCGGGCTTCATCGAGCGCCTTGCCGAGAACTTGCAGACCAATCGGGAGCCTTTTCCCATCAACGGTTGCAAATCCGCACGGCAAACTGATTCCGCAAATACCAGCGAGATTGCCCGCGTTCGTGAAAATATCCGCGAGGTACATTTGCAACGGATCGTCGGTGTGCTCGCCGAACTTGAATGCCGGCACAGGCGAAGTAGGCGAAATGAGCGCATCCACTTTTGCAAATGCCTGCGCGAAATCCTGGCGAATCAGTTCGCGAACTTTTTGTGCGCGCAAATAGTAGGCGTCGTAATAACCGGAGCTCAGTACATGCGTGCCGAGAATGATGCGGCGTTTTACTTCCGCGCCGAAACCTTCCTCCCGCGTCCGGCCGTAATGGTCGAGCAGGTCTTTCGGATTTTCCGCGCGATGTCCGTAACGCACGCCATCAAAGCGCGCCAGGTTCGCCGACGCCTCCGCTGTAGCGAGAATGTAATAAACGGCGATGGCGTAATCGGTGTGCGGGAGTGAAACATCGACAATCTCTGCGCCTAACGACTGCAAATGTTTCAGCGCCGCATCGACCGCAGTTTTCACCTGCGGATCAATTCCTTCGAGCATGTATTCTTTCGGCAAGCCGAGTCGCGTGCCGCGCAGATCGCGATCGAGCCCGGCGACATAATCGGGCACCGTCTCATCGAGACAGGTCGAATCATTTGGATCAGGGCCCGCGATCGCATTCATCAAAAGCGCGCTGTCGCGAACTGTCTTTGTGAGTGGCCCTGCCTGATCGAGCGACGAAGCGAACGCGACGAGGCCGAAGCGCGAGACGCGGCCGTAGCTCGGTTTGATGCCAACGATTCCAGAAAGCGCGGCGGGCTGTCGAATGGAGCCGCCGGTGTCGGTGCCGAGCGCGCCGAAAGCGGCATCGGCCGCGACCGCCGCGGCTGAGCCGCCGCTCGATCCGCCGGGCACACGCGAAAGGTCCCAGGGATTGCGCGTCAATTTCACGCTCGAATTTTCTGTCGATGAACCCATCGCAAATTCGTCCATGTTCGTTTTGCCGAATGGAATTGCGCCCGCGGCTTTGAGTTTGCGGATGACCGTCGCGTCATAAAGTGCGCGATAATTTCGGAGGATGTTTGACGCGCAAGTGCACGGCTGACCAGCCACGCTGATGATGTCTTTGATCGCGATCGGAACGCCGCCGAGCGGAAGATCGACATTAACTTTTTCGGCTTCCTTCAGAGCCGTATCGAGGTCGAGAGAAATGTATGCCTCGATTTTTGGATCGACATTGATGATGCGCGTGTGCAGCGCATCGAGAACTTCACGTGGCGAAACTTCGCGGCGACGAAGCAAATCCTGGACTTCGGCGATGGTCAGCGCCGGCAGATCGGTCGCGGTCATTCCACGACCTTTGTGACAATGAAAAGGCCGCTCGCTTTCTGCGGCGCGTTGCTCAGCGCTTCTTCTGCTGTGAAGAAATCGCGCGGCTCGTCTTCACGGAACACGTTGAAAATCGGGATGGCGTGCGCGGCGGCTTCGACGTGGCTCACATCCACTTCGCGCAATTTATCTGCGTATTCGAGCACGTGGCTGAGTTGATTTTGAA
>CATPCN010000675.1 GCA_955652855.1 uncultured Chthoniobacterales bacterium
CAAGTTTGTGTCCAGGCGGGTTCTGGAAGGTAGTATGACCGGTGGACATAACATTGATAAGCTGATTGGCCGCGAGCATGCCGAGGATGATCGTGGCTTGCCCTTGCGCCACCGTGCCTAGACGAAACTTACCTTGAGCCACGTCTCCCACTGCTTTGCCTAGCTGCGCGTATCCGCGAAGCTCAGCTCGTGCCTGCGATTCCGCCCATTGAGGGGCGAGGAAGATTGTTCGTACGATATCTTGAAAGGTTTTATTAGCGCCGAATACACCTTGGTTCTGAAGGTTGCCGAAGACTTCATTGTACTCTACGGCTGTCTGTCGCAGGTTTCCGTCCATCCCTCGCTCGGGAAAACGTCTCTGGTTTCGCTGGAAGTTTTCGATAGCTGTCTGAAGCATAGCTCCGCGACTCAGTTTTTGAAATACCCACGGGTTAAATTTTTCCAGGATAGGCAAGACCTTGGCGATTTCCGAAACTAGATTGTCGGCTACTTTTCCTACGTTCAACCCCTGCTTTATCAAGGCTTCGGCTATAGGACGGTTCGCGTTCGCATAGTCCGCCATCTCTTGCGTGATCTCACCGTCCTTAACAGCACGGTCGATATCGCGGGCGGCGTATTCCAAGATAGATAAACCTTTATTCCAACCTATACGTTGCGCACCTTTTGAGTAAGCGAGTTCTTTGAACATGATACGACCAACGTGGTAAGTGTCAAAGACCAGCGTATTACGTTTGATTGACCCGGTCACAACGTTAACGATTGTGGGCATGCTACTATCGCCATACAAAGCCCGGAACAATGGGGCTATATCACTGTGCACCAAGAGAGGCTTGCCTCCTGTTGCTACCATATCATAGCCCGAAGGTGGCCGTGTCTGGGTTTTGCCCATGATATCTTTATACTCTTCGTTGGTTCCGATGATAGGTCGTCCGTCCGGAGCCGTGAGGTGATTGAGTTCCTGTTCCATCAATCGTGTCTGCACTAGGCGTTCGCCAGCTTCGATGCGTTTACCTGCTAGCTCAGCAATGTCAGTAGGCGCAAATCCCTTTCGAATTTCTCGAGGCGCGTAGCCCTCAGCGATCGCGTCAGATAGCTTCTCGAACGTGCGTCCTTTCATAAAGTATTTGTTACCCCCAGGGGCTCCGCTCATTACAAGATCGTTTTTGTTTTCTGGCCTGTTAAGAAGCCGGGTAACGTAATTCTCAAGTTCGCCTACTTCCATACCCGCATCTTTTTCTCGGGCGAGCTGCTCTTGCATAGCCTTCACGAAAGATTGCTTTAACGGCTCAAGTCTAGCGAAGTTGTCTATCGCATACTGCACGAGTGGCGTGTATTGCTTGGCTAAATCTGCGTCTTTGCTATTGGCCACGCGATCTAGATCTCGATGGAGTTCTCGGATATCGCCGCCTGCTTCTATAACGAAGGGCATTACGGAACGGTCCATCAAGGACTCCGGAGTAGCCTGATCGTCAGCACGGCCAAACGCTCCTGCTACTTCGTTTCTAACTTGTCGTCCTCTAATATTCGCAATAGTATCTGCAGAGTCGTATCCTACTTTAATATTGCTCGCGGTTTTCTGTAGATTAATTTCGGGTTGCAGCCCAGCTATAGCCGCGTTTACTTGTGACCTGAATTCTGGGGCCTGCTCAGGCGATACACGCCCAGCTGCCTGCTCGGCTTGGATGTGCTCGTTCAGGGCATTGAGCTGCTCCACCCCCGCATCTGGGTTTATCTCGAGCTGTTTTGTTGTCACACCTCCAGCCCGCACTACAGTTACGATCTTGCCGCCGGGTTTATCTTCCTCTGCTTTAGGTTTCGCGTCTGCTTTAGGTTTCATTTCGCTCCCAAAGGCGGAGTACTTACCTCCTGTAGGGTCCCCCAAAATATTGCCGTTACCGTCTAAGATATCCAAGTTATACTCGGCGGCATCGTTTCTGAGACTTCGAAGTTGGGCTGCTGACGGCTTGCCGGTCACGTATACTTTGGATTTTACTCCAGGTTCTTCCAATCCGAAGTCGTCGTAGACTAGCCTAATAAAACCTTTTTTGAACATCTGGGCATAAGCACTCGATGGCTCGTGGGCTTGAGGATCAGTTTTCTCAAGATACGCTTCTGCTACGCTGTCGTGGTCCATACCTTGAACAGGAAGATGAGTCTGTCCATCTTTAGAGAGCCATCCTGTCCCTGCTTTACCGATTTGGGACGCGCGGTCTTCATCGCGATCGATTGTCTGGTCCATCAAGGATTGCCGTAGCTCTTTAGTATTCATCGAGCTAACTAAATCATCGCTGTAACCCAGCTGGCGAGCCAGGTTCTCAAGAACCACTCTGCCTTTTATCTCGTCGCCGGGTTTAAGATCGCGGGCGAACTGGTTTACGTAATCCACGAAAGTCGGATTGCGGTTTAATGGTGTGGCCATTAACTTATCCATTTGCTTCAGGGCATTGTCGATCGGGGATCCCGGTTTTCCAAACAGACTTCTTACCCATTGTAGAATTCTAGCGACGAAACCTTGAGACTGCTGCCCAAGTAGTTGCTCAACTGTTGAGCGAAACTCCG
>CATPCN010000676.1 GCA_955652855.1 uncultured Chthoniobacterales bacterium
CAGTTGCGGATCGCGCGTCGGGAAAAAACTGAAACCGGATGAAGGAAATCCCCGATAATAATCGGCCTCGGCGTCCTTCAAGAAATGGGCGATGATCGGCGCCGGAATTGCATCAAGCACTTGCGAGCGCGGATCATAGTGAAGTAAAAGCCCGGCTAGCTTGCTGTTTTTGATAATTGGCACCGTGTAACTGTTTTCCCGCCACTGCATCGGGATGCTCACGCGATAGGCAAGGAATTGCCCGACCTCCGCCGGATAACGCATCGTTTGCACGGTCGTAACCAGCCCTTCCGTCGACACGAGCGCGCCGGTTGGCTCGAGTTGCCACGCCGCCACGCGATCACCCACCACCGTGTCGAGACCGAGTTGCAACGGCGCGAGTCCATCGAGAAATTTTTTGTCGGTGGGTTCGAGCAGCGCCAGATTCGCTTCGTAATCAATTACGGCAACGCTCGCTGCCATTTTTTCTCCCGATTCCGCGCGCTCAAGTTCGACATAATTTTGGTTTATAACCAAATCGGCTGTGACGAGCACGCGACCTTTAGGTAAGACAGCGCCAAGCGCACGCTTGGAAAATGGCGCTCTTTTCTGCCAGGGCCGCACGTAATCATAGGGCTGACCTGTTACGTTCACGCGCACCAGCGAAAGCTCTTTTGTTTTGACCACTGTCTCAACGCCTGGCTGATTCTTTGTCACCGCGCCCTCTGCGCTCGTCAGCGCGATCAACAAAACAAAGTGAAAAAATAGTCTTCGCATCAAATTTTCTTTTGATCGTCCGGCGGGTTTGCCACTGGTTGCTCGATAAGATTTTGCTCGTTCGTCACGTTGTAGCGCGTCTTGATCCGCTCGCGCGCCGCCTCCACCTGCTTGGGGTCGAGCACTAATGGT
The DNA here is from genome assembly GCA_955652855.1 of uncultured Chthoniobacterales bacterium. Next base: position 889 of record CATPCN010000676.1, read on the forward strand.
GGCCCATCGCCGATCATTCGAATCACAAATCGATCCGGCGTGTCCGAGAAAGCTTTCGCCAAGTCATCGAGCGTGCGGATTTTTTTCCCGTTCACTTCATCGACAATCCCCGCGCGATATGGCGCCAAATAAGTGTTGATCGGATCCGGCAAAATATTTGTCAGCACAATCACCTCGGGATGTTCCAGGAAAATTTGTTCGGTCACGAAGTAATCGAAGAAGTGCCGAAGCCGCAGATCAGTTGGCTGATATGTGTCGATTAAATCGAGCGAGAGCGGCTGAAATAAAAGTCCGCCGTAAACCACGTAGCGCGGCCGCACATCGTACGAGTGCCCTAAAATGAGATACGGCCAAATGGTGCCCAGCTCCACGGTCACCGCCATCGGCTTCTTGTCGCGCAAAATGTCGAGTTTCACGACGTCGCCCTTAAATTTTCGCTCGACCACTTCCGGCATTTCGACTCGCGTTCCCTCAAGTTCGACAAAAGAGTCGCTCGCAATCGGATGATCGTCGACCGCCACTAAGACATCACCGACGCGAAGTATCTTCGCTGCCGATCCGGCCGCGACCACGGTGGTGACAAGCACGCCACGACCATCATCGGGCAATCCGAGAAAACGGCGCTGCGCCGGGTTCTGCAATTTGGAATACAAAATTCCAAGATCGACATACTTATCGTAATGCCCGTCGCTGATGTCCTTGAGAAAACGGTTGATGACCGGCGTCGGAATCATGTAGGCGACGCCCTGCGCGACGTCACCGCTGTAACCTTGAAACGCGACGCCCATGACTTTTCCATTTTGCATGACCGGTCCGCCGCTGTTGCCCGGATTAATCTGCGCGCTGATCTGAATGGCAAGGTGCTGATCGATCGACGAATGCGTGTAGAGTTGAAAATCAATACGCGAAACGATTCCGGCCGTGACCGACATGCGCTCGCCACCGAGCGGATAGCCATATGCAGAGACCGTTGATTCGAGTTCCGGAATTCCGCCGAACTTTAACGGTACCATGTTCTTGAAAAAATCAGGCACCACCTTGATCAATGCCAAATCGCAATCGTGCGCGATGAACAAAACTGAGGCGGGATATTTGTTCGGGTCGCCATCGCGCTCCACCGTGAGATAGCGGCTATTGCTGACGACGTGCGCGTTTGTCAGAATACGATTTCCCTCGATCACGAATCCGGCGCCGATACCGCGCTGAATCGCGCCCGAATTCCAGGGCGCTCGATAATCGGGTTCCACTTCGGTCGAAGTAATGCGCACAAGACTTTTCTGAATGGGGCCGTTTGGTTGCGCCGGCATCATGGGCACCGGAACGACCTGTGGCGCGGCGACGCTCGGCTGCGTGTTTGGTTTCGGTCGCGGATTATTGGGTTGCGTCTCCGCCGGTGGAGTGGGCGGTCCTTTTTGCTGCGCGCGAATCTGCGCGCTGGCTAAGAGCAAAACGCAGAAGAAAAAACAAGAACGTCTCATCCGAAAGTCCGAGAAGATGAAACGATCTCTCGGAAAATCAAATCGCATCCCCATTTCATTTCGCGCAATCATTTCGTCGCGCCGATCAAATACCGGCGCGATCGAGCAGCGGGCGCAGAACTTTTTCCGCTTCAAACACTTCTCGCGCAAGATTTCGCGCGGCGCGTGAATGTTTCGCGTAATCAGCGTTGATCATTTTGGCTGCATCGACAATTTCGCCCAACGAGCGAAATGAAAGGAGCCCGGCGTCACCACCGTAGATTTTTGTAAAACCGGTTTCCTGAATAATGACTGGACGGCCGGCAGCGAGATAACAGGCACTGCGATCGCTGAACCAACCTGTATTAAGCCGCACGTACTGATCTTTCGCGACGGTGAATTCGCCCTTCGATCGCCGCACATAATCGCGATAGAGCCAGTAGTCGGCACTGAGATCGTGCGGACTGCGAAAGCGCCAACCGTTGCTCAGAAACTTTTTTCTCGTTTTCTCGTCCTTGATGTCTGTCGCGAGCTCGAATGTTTCGCCGGACTTTTTCGGCGCGGCGATGAAGCGAAGAAATTCGCGCGATTTGCTCCAAAGATATTTTTTGCCACGCCAGGTGATGTCTTTCAATCCGCTCGTGGACCAATTCGCGACCGAGGTTAAAAC
>CATPCN010000677.1 GCA_955652855.1 uncultured Chthoniobacterales bacterium
GAAATTGAAAAGCAAATTCCCGTTCTGCGGTTGCTTGAGATTCTTGCTATTGAAAAGGTTGAACGCATCGATAGTCCCCTCCAGCCGGGTTCGCTCCGTCAGATGCCATCGCTTCGCCACCCGGAAATCAAACGACGTGAAAGCATTGTCTTTCCGCACCGTGTTGCGCAATACAACCGTGCCGTTCGGCTGCAGCACCGACGTCTTGCCTCCGTCGATCGAAGTTGGCTGCGCGGAGTGCGCGCTGAAGCGGGGAGAAAACTCGATCCCCCACGGTCTCTTCCGAGCAGTCGACGAGTCAACGAGTTGTCTCTGGCGCAGCATGAGTCCGCTGATTGGCAAACGACACACAAGTTGTGTGCGTCAAGCAGCAACGAACCTCAAATGTTTGACGGCTACAGGGGCGTCCTGGAACGTAAGCTGCTCGATTTAGCCGCTGAGCGTCCCTACAATCGATGTTACGAATACGCTCTCAAGAATCCGGCAGCGGGTCACGCCCCATGGAAGAAATCGTGTTTCGATCAACCTGCTTCGTTACCTGTCGGAGCAGAGCTCCAACTGAAAACATGCGTTCTGATCATAGTGCAGACACACGTCGAAGCAAATCCCGCCGATCTGTAACTGATAGGGCCCGCCTTTAGCGCCTCGCGCAATTAGGACCACTTGCCTGGAGACGCAGTTCGAGCCGTCATCCTTGCACGGGCCGATGTCGCCGAAGCATATTGGGCCTCGCGGAAATACCTCCACGGACAATGTCCCGTCTGGCAGTGTCGGCACGGCCGTTCCCGTGGTTGTTGTTACATAAACGGAGGCAATACTGAAATTGCAGAAAGTGACATTGGAATAGCAGTTGCACACCGTGATGCACAGAATCTCGTAATCGTCCGTCTCCATCCCGTCGCACTTGCTGTCGCCCCATGAGACAGAGATGCAGGGGGCCAACTTTGGGATATCCGCTGTCTTACATTTGGCGCCCTCAGGCCCGCCGGAGCCGCACGTGCAAGGCGTTGGATGCCCAACGCAAGGAGCCAATTGATTCTTTTTCTTGGCACAACTCTCCTCGAGGTATTCGTCGACGTCAGCGTTGATCTCCGCGCAGCCCCCGCATGGATTGGGAATCAAATTCGGCAAACCCAACCTGCACAACGCACCGGGTGCACCGGTCGCCAGCAAGACATTAGCCGGGTCCCAGTCGCAGAGGAGCCCCAATGAATCAGGGGCTTTAATGGCGCCTAAGCCGGCTTCTTGATCTTTTGCGACGTAGATTCGTCCATCGATCCCCAATTGGAGTGCGCCAAGGGCATAACTTGGAGGGCCCGGGTCCGGGTAGTGGACAACTTGGATTTGGCTAGAGTTGGGGTTAGCATTGGTCAGGTCTACTTGGAAAATATAGCCATCGTTGGTAGGGAGCGGCCCGGACCGGTCTCCAAGAATAGAATAGTAGAGGAATCGTCCGCTCGGTGAAAATTCAACGCCATACGGCTGTCCAGGATGACCAATGTTCGTGTTCGAGGAAACCCAAGTCGCCGGCAGAGAAATCGGGAGGATATTGGCGCTTGTATTGTCTATCACACCTGTGGCATTGTTGAAGTCATACACGTAGACCGCCTGACGATCCGCCACAGCGAGGCGCAGTCCATTCGGGCTGCCCTTAAGGTATCCAACGTCGTGGATGCTAAAATTCATCGGCGTCGGACCCATATAGTGGACGCCGGCGGAATTCACCAGGAAGACCCGAAATATTCCAGTCGCATACGGTGTCTTCGGATTTCCATCGCTTTGGACAATCGTGATGACCCAGTAGTCTACACAATTAGCATGCTGAACGGCGGTGAGCTTTTCAGTAGATGAGAACTGATTGTTCGAGGGTAGGCCTGACGGCAGGACTGATACAGGGCTCGAGATCCAGGTGGAAACATCGAGGTGGATACCATTAAACGGCTTGTCATGGCCTGTAAAACCATCGGTGGTGAAGACGTAGTAAAAGCTATTACTGCCTGGATCGGGGACGATGATAGCGGATTGGGTGGAGGAATTATCCCCGTCCAACCCTGGTGTTCCGGACGGCACCTTTACCGTACCGAAGCTATCGTAAACTTGTCCTCCGTCGGTGTAAAATAGTAGGTTTCCGTTGGCATCGGAAATGGACGCGCAACCCTCACCCGTAGCGATCGCCGAGGCAAAAGCAGTGGTCGTACCCAAGTTAAGGCCAGCCCCTTGGCCAAAAACCCAATTCTGATTGATCAAGCTTGACATGGTTTCTCCTTTGTCTGTTCACTAGTGATTCAAGGGACCCAAGCGTATCACGAAATTTTCGCTTTATAGGAGCTCCGCTTCCGCTGATCTCATCGTACGTTTTCCATAATTCGTTGACATTAGATCAATATTGTTACAATTTTTCCACCTAATTGTCGGAAATGTAAACACACTGAATGAATTACGAAGTTATGCGACTGCTGGAAGGAGTTTGACTTGGAAAAGGATATGCCACAGGTGAAGGTGCCGGCAAACTGAACTCTGAGGACGCAGTCAGTCTGACGACGCCGGATCAGATGCGAAGCGGCGGCTATGGCCCTTCAGATTCCAGACCCGCCGCTTGAGTACTTGAGTCGACGGTGAGAACCTACCAGCCACGGCATATGGCGTTGACGGGTCGACGCCGAGTAGTCCAGAAAGTGTCGAATTCTGGCGAGCAATTTCAGGGTCCCAATATCTCTGATAAAAAATTCCTTCGCGCGAGGCTACCTGCCGTGCCAAGCGGTTGATTTCGTTGGCGCCGAATCGGGCCAATGCATGTGGCGAAACCTTGCGGAGTGGGAAGGAAGCCGATGCCCGCGCCGGGATCACCCGCCGAAAGTCGCGAAGGGTTTATTGACGATCCGGCGCCGCCGTCAGTCTTCGCTCTGATCGGCGCACCTGGAATGCCCGGGCAGTCCTTTCCGTCAGGATCGCTTCGGATGCACGCCCCCACGCCTCTTTCGCCGAAAACAACGGCCCCGGCCTTCGCCCCCTAACCGGCCGCCTCAGAAAATCAGCTTCACTCCCAACTGCGCCTGCCTCGGATCCC
>CATPCN010000678.1 GCA_955652855.1 uncultured Chthoniobacterales bacterium
CTCAATGGCTCTCGCTACAAGAGTTATGCTGAAAATTTCATTCCGCCTCTAAACCTCGCAAAGCAGTATGTCGACAACTGGATCCACAATCTGCGCTTGTTTCTGCGAAATGATTTCCATTCCGACTCAAGTAAGAAGTACCTATTCGAAAATTTTTACCGCTCTATTACCCATGGTGCGCCACTCCCTATTCCGTATCGCGAAATCCTGCTGACGACGCGGATTATGGAGACGATCTTTCAGCAACTTCAGGTGCAAACTGTACAATTTCCTTCACCCTCTGAGCCTTAAGTCGATCGCTAAGTTCCTTTTCGCTTACGGCGGCCTTGCGAAATTGCATGGTACAGCCATGCAAAGAAATATCCGATCGTTTCTTAACCAGGTGGACTTCGAGTATTTTCGGCGTCGCAACCTGTGTCTGCATTTCGATAACCGGCAAAGCATGTTTGAATTTGTCGTTCATCGTTTACGACCCGACGAATGCATCACCATCTTGGAGTTCGGGGTCTACAAGGGTGAATCCTTGGACATGTGGACGTCAATGAATTCGAACGGGGGGAGTAGGTTCTTTGGTTTTGATTCCTTTGAGGGCCTTCCCGAGAAGTGGGATGATGGCCGAGAGAAAGGGATGTTCGATAGAGGAGGCAATCCGCCAGAAATTAGGGATTCCAGAGTTAGATTCGTGAAAGGCTGGTTCCACGAGACCGTGCCGACCTTCGTGTCCTCGTTTTCATGTAATTCGCCGTTAATAATTCATCTTGATGCAGATCTTTATTCATCCACCTTCCTAGTTTTGTTATATCTAAACCCGCTCATCAAGGGTGGAACTCTCTTGGTCTTTGACGAGTTCTATGCCAGGAATCACGAGTTCAGGGCATTCTTTGATTTCATTGCCTTCTTTCGCAAAAATTACACAGTTTTGGGTGAGGTTGGTAACTTTGCGAAGGTGTGTATTGAAATTGAAGGACCTTGAGTCTTGAGGTAACCTTATAATACCGTCCGTTCTGGTTGGTTTTGCGGAGGCTATGTCTGCTCCAGAGGTCGTCTGGAGCCTAGTTGATCGAGGCTATAAAGTCATCGCTTTTGCGCGAAAAGGGCGCAGTTCACCTTTGCGCTACAGCCGCTATGTAACATGTCATGAGATTATCCCTCCGGATGTGGATGCAAATGCTGCTCTCTTAGAGCTAGATGCTTTATGCCGGCAAACACTACGGGACGCGCCTCTTGTTTTGTTTCCGTTAGATGATTCCGCGGTCTGGCTTTCATGTCGCATTCCTGCAAAGCCCGACTTGGTATTGGCTGGCCCTTCGTTTAAACAGGCCGGAATCAGTCTGGACAAGACCGCGCAAATCGCTGCCGCACGAGTTGCAGGCTTCAACGTCCTGAAAACCAGCCTATGTACGAATGTCGCGGAGTTGCGTGAAGCAGATGTACCTTTCCCATTGATTCTTAAACCAGCAAACGCAGTCCGGGAAAGTGGTGGGCGGCTTAGCAAGGGGAGATTTTGGATCTGCGGAAATTCACTGGAAATGGAAGCAGCTATTTCTGAATGGGCGGGCAAGAATCCTGTCTTGGTCCAGCCTTTTATTCTAGGAACCGGAGAAGGTCTATTTGGACTTGCTACCGACGTGGGTGTTCGCGCATGGAGTGCTCACCGCAGGCTGCGGATGATGAATCCCCATGGCTCTGGTTCCAGCGCTTGTGTTTCGCAGCCAGTTTGTGATGAGCTTAGATCGGCTGCCGAGCGCTTTATTCGAAATACAGGGTGGCGAGGCTTGTTTATGATCGAACTCCTTCGCGATCGTGGGGGGGGAATGTGGTTTGTGGAGTTTAACGGAAGGGCTTGGGGAAGCATGGCGCTCTCGCGGCGACAAGGACTGGAGTATCCGGCCTGGAATGTGGAACAAGCACTAGCCCAAGGATCCCAAGTAGATGTCAAGCCACGAACCGGCACCAACCTGGTGTGCAAACATCTCGGGCGCGAATTCATGCATCTCCTTTTCGTTTTGCGAGGACCAAAATCTGCTGCGTTGCGCGAGTGGCCATCATTTTGGAAAACACTTCGTGAGGTCGTCCGGATTCGAAGAAAAGACGGGATTTACAATTGGTGGAAGGACGATCCGAAAGTCTTGATCACGGACTGTTATTACACTGTTTGCGACAATGTGTTTAAGCCGAGGAGGGAAAATTGACGCTGCTTCCGGTTGCTTGTCACGTTCACTCTTGCTGGTCCTATGATGGCGTTTGGTCGCTACCGACCATAGCAGCCGAATTCGGACGGCGAGGCTATCGCATCATCATGACTAGCGAGCACGATCGGGGCTTTAGTGAGTCACGTCGCCTGCTGCATAGGGAAGCCTGCGCTGAAGCAAGTGGCGAGAAAGTGCTCTTGTTGCCGGGGGTTGAATATAGTGATGCCAACAACATTGTCCATGTTTTGGTCTGGGGCGCTGTACCCTTTTTGGGCGAAGGCATGCCGACGGCTGAGCTTTTGAAGGCGGTCAAGGCTTCGCACGGTGTGGCGGTGCTGGCGCATCCTTCTAGACGAAACGCGTGGAAACTATACGACCCTCGCTGGGCAAAGGACCTTAACGGGATTGAGCTATGGAATCGGAAGACTGATGGCTGGGCCCCCAGTCGCAATGCGCCGTCACTACTCAAAAACTCCGGAGTAACGCCATTCGTCGGAATGGATTTTCACGACCGACGACAATTATTTCCTTTGGCAATGCGACTGGATATTCGAACCGCTCTAAGCGAACAATCGGTGCTCGATTGCCTAAGGACGCGACGATGCTACGCAACCGCGTTTGGAGCTCCGGTCGGTGGACATTTCCTTGCTGGGGCTAGTTTAGCTCTGAACGCAGCCGAGTTTAGCCGGCGCACGACGGCACGGATTTATCGATCGCTTACGACGCTAAGGATGAGTCGACGCCTAACGTCACGATGATCATTATAAACGCTGATGACTGGGGTCGATCCACCTTTGATACCGATGCAACTGTCAGATGTTATGAGCAGAAGAGGATTACATCAGTTAGCGCAATGGTTTTCATGCAGGACTCCGGGCGCGCGGCTGAATTAGCAAGAGAAAACGGCATGGATGTGGGCCTGCATCTGAATTTCACCGAAAGATTTACAGGCGACGCCTTCTCGCCGTTAGTGCGCGAATACCAAGATCGAACACGTCGTTTTCTGACCGCGACTAAATACTCAGTGCTGTTATATAACCCTATGCTAAGGGAGCAATTTCGGTATCTTTACCAAGCTCAGACTGAAGAATTCTGTCGGCTCTACGGAGCAGAGCCATCGCACGTGGATGGGCATCAACATATGCATCTCTGTGCCAATATGCTGTTCGACAGGATTATTCGCACAGGCGAGCGAGTTCGGCGCAGCTTCTCGTTTTGGCCCGGCGAAAAGAGCGCCCTAAACCGAATATACCGACGTTTTGTTGACGCGTGGCTTGCGCGCAGATACCGCTTGACCGATTTTTTCTTTGCTCTCTCGCAAACGCTTGAGGGCGAGCGTCGCGAGCGTGTGATGGAGGTGGCCAAAACTGCGAAGGTCGAACTTATGGTTCACCCGAGAGAGCTTAAAGAGTACAATTGCTTATTAAGTGATGCTTTCTCGGAGATGCTACGACGTCTTGAGGTCGGAAGTTACTCACTTGTTTAGATTGGGTGGAGAACCGAGCAGTGCTCTGACGAGTGATCAGGCATTAAATGAACTTACTCCGGACAGAGGTACTCGGCACCAAAACAGGCACGCTAAAATACGTCCTCGTCACGCCTGCGCGGAACGAAGAAGGGTTTATTGAACAGACAATCAAGTCCGTGGTTACACAAACGGCTTTGCCCGTTAAATGGGTGATCGTGAGCGACGGCTCGACCGACGGTACCAATGAGATAGTGTCGAAGTATTGCGCTCTTTACAGCTGGATCGAGGGCATGTTCCTGCCGCTACGTACGGGACGACATTTTGCTGGGAAGGTTCACGCGTTCAACGCTGGCTATCAGAGAATCCAAAATCTGCATTATGACGTGCTCGGTAGTCTCGATGGCGATATCTCTTTGGATGATCCAGAGTATTTTGCCTTTCTTCTGGAAAGGTTCACGGTCGACCCGCAACTCGGTGTCGCCGGTACTCCTTTCGCCGAAGACGGCAAGACTTATGACTACCGGTTTAGCAGCACAACTCACGTTTCTGGTGCGTGTCAGTTGTTTCGGAAGGAATGCTTTCAAGCTATCGACGGCTATCAGGCTTTGCCGATGGGATGTATCGATTTAGTGGCAAATACAAACGCAAGAATGCTCGGCTGGAAGACCCAATGTTTTCTTGAAAAGAGGTCGACTCATCAAAAAAAGAGCCAGTCATTTAAACACATGACTGCGCAGCAGGCTTTCCAGAGTGGATATGTAGACTACTTGATAGGCGTGGATTTAATGTGGCAGGCACTTCGTGGAGTAAACCTGCTGCGAAGGCCGGGGACTATGCTGCAGGGAACCGCTCTTTTTGGCGGCTTTGTTTGGGGCTTAATCACACGCGCCGAGAAACCAGTATCAAAAGCGTTCGTCGTGTTTCGCAGGCGCGAGCAGCGGCAAAGTCTTCGTAAGCTGATCCGAGGCTTCTTTGATTGGGGAAGGAGGGACTGAACTTGCCAATAACCACAAATTTACCAGGCACTTCCTTCGAGATTTCGACTGAACTGAAAGTTCAAGCGACTCCGATCAGATGGTCGGCAGAACTTCCAATATTTGCGTGCGAGGCGTTCCTGAGGTATTCGGGCAACGAATATGGATGGTTAGGCGGATTCGATGATAACACCGAGCTTCGGTGTGTTTTGCCTTATACAATCGTGGAGAAAGGCTTTCTTCGCATGGCGCGGTTTCGGGTCGAAACGCTCTTCATGGGACATTCGATTTCAGCTGGCCAGGAAAAGAGTTTTTTGAACAGTGTCATGACTTATTTCCGTTCGATCGGATGTGATCTGGTCGTGCCTGCACCTCCTAATGCAATTTTTCGAACCGTGCCGGACGGCGCGATAGCCGTGCCTTACGGTACATTCGTCGTAGACCTGACCCAGCCTGATGAAGTGCGCTGGAATAAATTACATGCAAAGCACCGCAACGCCATACGTAGCGCACAGAAGAAAGGGGTGCAGATCAAAGCTGGCGTCGAATATGCGGACGCTGCTTATCAGCTTATCCGACGGACGCTTAAGAGGTCTCGGTTGGGATTTTTATCGATCAAGTCTTTCAAGCGCTTGCTCGCAGCGCTTGAAGGAAACATCAGTGTGATAGTGGCCGAGCAAGGAGGAGCGTTGCAGGGGTGCGCGGTGATTCCTTACAGCGCACATAGTGCCTACTATTTGTACGGCGGAAGCAGCGATAAACCTGTATCTGGCGCGATGAACTTACTGCAATGGGAGGCAATGCGGCATTTTAGTGAAATTGGAACAAAGCGCTATGATTTCGTCGGGACTAGGATAAATCCGGATAAAGGTTCAAAGCAGCGAGGTCTCCAAATGTTCAAGGAGCGTTTCGGCGGTACATTGTTGCAGGGATATCTCTGGAAGTATCCATTCCGTCGTTGGAACTATGCCTGCTACCAGATCGCCGTTCGCGGACTGCGAGGGGGCGATATCGTAGACAAGGAACGTCACAAGCTGCCAAGGTCCGGTTTTGATGCGGAGACCTCCAACGAGGTCTGACCATCTGTATTCCGACTTTGCGCATAGCGATTTCCAAGCTCCGGCGTGCCATTGATCGCCACGGTCCCGGCGGTACCTTAAAGGTCGCTTGCGGTAAGCTGTTATCGCTTGCTCGCAACCTTCGGCCAACTGCTCGCGCCGAAATCCGTGAGCGCGAGCGCCGCGCGGCCGAATTTGACGCCCAGTTCGGTGTCGATACGAGCGGGTTCATTCACCCGACAGAACTCCGGATCAATCATCCAAATCAGCGGCATGCCATTTCTTACCGAGGAAGCGATCCCAAATATTTTCACGACGCGAATATCGAGTCTGCTAATCGATTATCGCCAGTTTGTCTTTGTGGATTTCGGGTTCGGCAAAGGGACAGCATTGTTGCTCGCGACAGAATTCCCTTTTAAACGGATCATCGGTGTCGAATTTTCGCCTGAGCTTCACCGGATTGCGGAGGAGAATATCAAACGATTCCCGAAAAACTCTGATTACTCATTTGAAATATTCGACGTTCACGTGCATGTGTTCCGCGTGATCTGTTCGTCGTCTACTACAATCCCAGAGAAGGGGATGTTTTTGATGCTTGCGATTCCTTCGAAGCAGTCGGGCATATCGGACCGATTCGAATTTGGCAGGCGCTGTTGCATAAAACACTTCGGCAATGATCGGTTTGCAGCCAGTTGAGCATTGGGATTATCGCTTGGCCGATCTAAGCGCCGGGATCTTCGCCGCCGTAAGGAGAATGGCGGCACCGCGATTCTTGGCAATCCCTGGCTTGGGCGAAGCCATTCCTGCACGATCGGCTCGGGCCGGAATTGTGACAGCAATAAGGGCAATCGGTCTTAAACCCGGCGCCCGTATTGGGGTGCCTCTCTACTGTTGCTCAGTCGTTTTTAAGGCGATCGAAGCAGCTGGATGCAAGTCGCGCTTTATTGATGTGGAGTCCGGTACTTTTTGCATGTCGGCGACAGACCTGAATGCAAAAGGGTCGCAGATTAATGCGATCATCGCCGTCCATATGTATGGAAATACTTGTGATGTTACCAGGCTGCAGAACGCGGCGCCGGGCATGCCGGTGATTGAGGACTGCGCACTTTCTCTCGGAAGCAAGGTTGGAGATCGCACGACTGGTTCATTGGGTGACATCGCTGTCTTTAGCTTTCGATCGGGTAAATACCTGTCCGTAGGTCAGGGTGGAGCCCTTTTCTCGGGAAATAACAGTGTTCGGTCCAAGGCTGCGAAGCTGGTATCGAAACTGCCAGTTCCCGGTCCGGTAGATGAACTGGCGCACGTAGCAAAGACCTATCTACGATCTTGTCTCCGCAGCCGACCATTCTATGGCCTGATGGGCTACGCTTTATGGGAAGCCTATAATAGGCGAGCGCAATTCTCCGAAAAATCACCGGTTGCTATGAGCCAGATCTACCAGACAGATCTTGGGCTGACCAAGAAACGACTGGGTCGTCTGGATTCGATGGTGAACGTACAGAGGAGCAATGCCGACTACTTCTTGCGTAATCTCCGCGCGGACCCTTCTGCCCTTTGCCATGAGCCAGCCGGCGCATTCTACAACCGATACCAATTCCCACTGACACTACCGTCACAGAACGATCGAGACTTTCTTGCCGATTATTTGCATAGGAGGCAGATCGATACAGCGAAACCGCTCGATGATATCGTTCACGTCGCGAGAACGTGTTTCGGCTATGACGGAGACTGTCCGATGGCAGAAAAATTGTCGAAACAGGTTTTGATCATTCCGAGCTATTACAGCCTCGGCAAACGTCAGGTCGAGCGGATCGCTCGGTGCGTCAATGATGGTTTGTTGGAACTGTCGCGCTCTTCAAGCGCGGCGCGACCAAGTGATGTCGCTGAGATAAATACGATTCGCACAACCTATGGTGCTCGCTCGTCGAACGTCAGCAAAGCCGGTCTCTGATGGAAGACTTGAATCATATGGAACCAGTCATATTACGGTGTGACGGCATTGCGCTTGCGAGTGGCGGGGGGTTATCACAATAAAATAATGATGGGCGATTAGCTCAGTTGGGAGAGCGCTTCCATTACATGGAGGAGGTCGAAGGTTCGAATCCTCTCATCGTCCAGAAATCTGATAATCTCGGTGTAGGCCAAGCTTCTCGTTCTCAGGTTCTGTTTCGCGAATTGCCCATCTCCCAGAGGTGTTCCATTCCGGACGCGAATAAACAAATCCATGGTTGAATGCATTTTCACAATCGATTACGAGATCTACGGTGACGGCCGTGGTTCGCTAAAGGACTTAATCTATCAGCCCGCCAGGCGGCTCAAGGCGCTGTTTGACCAACTGGGAGCGAAGCTGGTTGTCTTCGTCGAGGCGGCAGAGCTAGAGAAAATTGAGACTTTCGGCACGGATCCAGCGATCGACGACGTTAAACAGCAGATTCGAGAGTTTCGCCTGGACGGCCACGAAATTGCCCTTCACATCCATCCGCAGTGGTGTAATGCGCGTTATCAAGACGGCGCGTGGAAACTGGACTACAATGAATACAGCCTTGGTCCGCTGTCCGAGCAAAGAATCGACGCCATTGTTGGGCAGTCGATCGCGTATCTACAGAACGTGCTAAGGGCCTCGGATTTCATTCCGCGGTCATTTCGCGCGGGGAACTGGCTCCTTCAGCCGAGTGCGAAGATCGCGCGAGTGCTAAGCAGGCACGGAATCAAGATTGACTCATCTGTTTACAAGGGCGGACGGCAGCGCAAGCACAAACTCGATTATCGCCCAGCGCTGGCGAACGGCTACTATTGGAAATTTAGCGATGACGTTAACGTTGCGGACACGACCGGCCCATTGCTGGAAGTTCCGGTTTACACCACGATGGTTCCATTCTGGAAAATGGCTAACCGCAAACGCATCGGACTCCAGTATAAAGCTGCTTCGGGGGGACAGTGCTTGCAAACCCGGCTCAATCGGGTGCTTGATCTGATGCGTTTCCATCAGCCGATGAAGTTCGATTTCTGCCGGATGACTCTAACGGAGCTTGTGTCGACGATTAAAACAGCGAATCGCGCGGATCCTGGCTTATACAAACCAATCGTTGCGATCGGGCATACTAAGGATTTGGAAGACTTCGACACGATTAAGGCGTTCCTATCCTACTTAGAGCAAAAGTCGATCAAAATTACGACGTTTGAAGCAATGGATCCTAAATACAATCTCGCCAACACCGCAAACGATCTGCTGATCTCTGCGTCTTAAGAACCAATTTCGTTTATGCCTCCGCTCTTAGCATTACTCCTTTGCTTTGCTTTCGTTGTTTATCGACTCCACGCTGATAAAAACAACAAGCAGACCATTGCACTTTGGATTCCTTCCCTCTGGCTAATGTACTGCGGTTCCAGGCCGCTTGTCTACTGGCTCGGAACGGACTCGATTATATCAGACAACGGCTCGACGCTCGCTGAAGGAAGTTGGATTGATCGGACGTTTCTTAGCGCACTTATTGTTTTAGGTGTCATCGTTCTCATCAGGCGCCGCATTAGTTGGGGCACAGTGTTCGAGCGCAATCGGTGGTTAACAGCTCTTTACTCGTACGTGTTTATCAGCATCCTCTGGTCTGACGTGCCTTTTTCTTCGGTCAAGCGGTTTGTGCGACTAGGAGGTGTAGTGATTATGGCTTTAGTCATTCTGACTGAAGCATCACCCCCGAGAGCTTTAGAAACCGTATTAAAGCGGCTGGTTTACAGCCTCATTCCATTCTCGTTAGTTTTAATCAAGTACTGCCCAAATTTCGGCGACACCTATCGTGCACATACCGGGGCTAAAAGCTGGATTGGAGTTACTATGAGCAAAAATCAGCTGGGCATTTTGTGCGCGGTGTCCGCGTTTTTTCTGGTGTGGAACTTTTTTACGCTTCGTCGGAACCAACGGGCGCGTCGAAGTCTAATGGAGATGGGCTCATATTTTCTAGTCTTTGGCTTATCTCTCTTCATGATGTTCGGCGAGGGAGCGTATAGTGCGACTGCGTTGATCTGCCTGCCGGCGGGAATAGCGACATTTTATTTGCTGCGTTGGGCGCAAAGGCGCTATTTCCGCTTGTCTGCCAAAACGC
>CATPCN010000679.1 GCA_955652855.1 uncultured Chthoniobacterales bacterium
AAGTGACGCTGCCTTTGATCCGCGCGCTCGCCGTCGGCTCCGCCGACGAGGTCGCCGTCATTCGGCATGCGATCGGCGGCGGCGGACTGACCGATTTCGCCCCCGTCGTCGCAGCCCTGGTGCGGACCGGCGCGCTCGACTATGCGCGTGAGCGCGCGTGCTCGGCGAGCGCCGAGGCCGCGCGTTGCCTCACCGGGCTCACGCCTTCGCCGTGCCGCGATATTTTGCTACAATTGACGGGTTTCGCAGTCGATCGGCGGTATTGATTTGCGACGTCGCCGGTTCGGCAACAGCGTTGGCAGCAGCCGCAACAGATGAGGCCTCGGGGTGTAGCTTAGCCTGGTAGAGCGCTACGTTCGGGACGTAGAGGCCGGAGGTTCAAATCCTCTCACCCCGACCAATAAATCAAAGAGTTAGATGAAACTGCCGACGTAGGAATCGCCACTATAAGTGCAGGGTAAGTGCAATCGGCAACGCTTCGTGCGTGCACTTACACGGGAGGGAAATCACAGCAAGCCGCGGGCAACCGTCGCGATCGCGCTGTTCGCATGACGCAACAGTGTGTACTTAGCGAACGCCCGCCGCGTCCAATGCGTAGTTCATGACAATCCAATTGCCCCGACAACTAGCGCTGCAATCACCCACCATCGAATAAGCTGTATGAATCTTGCTGCCGCGCGATCACGACTGTCATACGTGATTGCCCGGGCGAGTTGCATCGGCTGCACGACGCCTTCGGTTGTGATGTCGCCAGGTTTCATCAGCCTGTCAATGCATCGCCGCCCTGATTTCGATCATGCTGCGCAGATCCACGAGCATGCGGCGCAGCTCGGCGATCTCGCGTTGCTGCTCGCCGATCGTGGACGCCTGTTCCTCAACCTTCGCGTTCAAGCCTTGAATGGCGGCCAGCGCTACCCCCTCCAGATTGACGTTTGCGATGCTCTTATCGTTCCTCCCCAGCCCGAACGCCGCGTAGAAATCTTGAGCGGTCGGTCCGAGCGAGCGGATCGCTGGGTCAGCGCCCTTGAAATTCCACGAGAAGAGAGGCATCGCCATCAGTCGCTGCAGAATGTCCTTGCCGTTCGCCGCGAGGAAATTCTCTTTCGCGTCCCGGTCGCTCGTGCACGACCAACTCGCGATGGGCGGCAACAGGTTGAAGAATTGGGTGACCGCGCCAGTGGTCGGGTCGATGGCGATGGTCAGACGCCGCGTCGGCAAACCTTACGTTTTGCCCAAGCGTGTGCGTTTTCGCACGCCGCGATCGTGGATAACAGATTGAATTTGTCCGATTACTCATTGGTCGGGTACAGACATTGCTTCGTAATCAGGCCGGGACCAAGCCTGCGACCAAGGGCGGCGGTCACCCGGAAACGGTCGAAGTTTGGGGGATTCACATGCTGAAACTGTTCCTTCGCAGCGCCGTGCTGGTGCTGGCGCTGGCGGCGTTCGCCGCGCAAGCGAATCTCATCCTGTTCACTGCCACGCTGACCGGCTCGCAGGAGACGCCGCCGACCGCATCGCCGGCTTCCGGCTTCGGCACCGTGCTGCTGAACGACGTTCTCCTCACGATCACGGTCGACGAATCGTGGTCCGGACTGACGACGCCCGCGACCGCTTCGCATATTCATTGCTGCGTCCCGCCCGGATTCAGTGCTTCGGTGCTGTTCCCTTTAGCCGGTGTACCGGCCGCGACATCGGGCGCGATCCCCGAGCAGACCTTCGCAATTACTGCCGCGCAAATTGTCTCGCTCGAAGCCGGATTGTTCTACCTGAACATCCATTCCTCGACGTACCCGGGTGGTGAAATTCGCGGGCAACTCCTCAGAGCGCCCGAGCCGATGACGCTGGCGCTGTTGGGACTAGGCGCGCTGGCCGCGTTTGGCGCCGGTGCACGCAGGCGCAAGGCCGCGCCGTAAAACAGACGAACTGCCGCGGGGCCATCCGGCGTACGCTGCGGGGCATGGGCTTCCGCTTCACCTCGATCGGATCACGCGCTGCTGGGGGTCGAGCCGCGCCGGAGGGCCTCGCCGCCGACCTCGAGGAGATCGAGCTTGCGACGCCGCATTTAATCCGCGCCAACGCATTCCCGCGCGCCTGCGCGGGCACGGCGCCACGCACCGCCGTCCCGACGACCTGATCGAGGGTCGCAATGCCGTCCACCCTCTTCGCCGCTAGCGCGTCGCGCGCGCAGCTACCCGCCAGCAAACGGCCAGCAACACATTGGCTGGGCGTCGACGTGTCCGGGTGCGTCCCTCTAAATCCCAGAGAGCGCTGCGGCGACAAGAACTCAATAGTCTTGGAGGCTGAAATGGAATTGGATTGAGGAAACAACTGTCACTTTTGTTTCATCAGTCCCAGTTGATGCAAAGCGAAAATCTGGAAGGGCATTCAGCACTGCATAATCAAACACGCGAGGTGGTTTCGAATCTACGATCTCAACATCCTTCACTGTCCCGGACTCGGTGATGCCGAATTTCGCGCGGACACAACCGTATCGCACACCAGAGGAGATTGCCCTTGAGGGCCACGTTACACTTGCACGCGTCAATAATTTTGGCTTTCCTGGGGCCCCGTCGGTCGACGGTTGCGAGATGCTAATTCGGGGACGATCACCATCGAGTTCAAACCACACTCTGAGACGCCAATATTCCTCACCCTCCTCAATTTGCTGGCAGTTAGCGCCATATGGAAAGTAGTGGAATATCCAAAAGCGCGTGACATCCAGGGTCGCAGCAGAAAATGGCGCCGGAAGCTGGGTCGACGTCACCTTAGGATTTTTCACTGTGCCATCTTTTCGGATGCCGAACTTTAAGTCGACATAGCCCTCCAGTTTTTGATCCTTCAACTCTGACGGATAGTCCGGCGAAACGAACAGCAGCGCTATGGGTGTAGTTCTATCCTTCTCATCATAGGAAACAAAGGTGCTCTGAGCTCGAACACTTGTGGTCGCAAGCGCCACACCCAATCCAAGAATCGCACAGAATTTGACGTACGGTCTATCGAGCGATTTGTTCTGGGGCACAGCGGGGTAGGTTGCCTTGATGGACGAGCGACTGGTTTACTAGGCTGACAGGCCCGACCCCCGTAGTGGCGGTCCGCCAGTGTAATGTGGTGGTGCGCGGAGCAGTTTTATCTCCATGACCAACTCGGCTCTGGCGCCGCTCAACCTTCCGGTGCCAGCGGTACGCTTCTCCCGGTGCGACGGCGCGATTCAGGCAG
>CATPCN010000680.1 GCA_955652855.1 uncultured Chthoniobacterales bacterium
CCGCAATAACGGAGAGACCTGTGTTCGGTATCCTGAACCTACTTCGTGGAACAACCATTCAGCTTGAAGTACCTGCGGAGACGCTGCGACTGATCGAAAGGGCGGCTGCTGGATCAGGATGCTCTGTCACTGAGTTCATCATCCAGGCTGCCAGGACGCACGCAAGAGTAATCCTAGCGGATCGGACCATGGAAAGCATGGAGACTCGGGGATATTGAGTTTACGCGCGGGTGCGGGCCTGTACGGGACAGAGTTGTCGCCCATCGTCAAAGACCCCTTCTATTGAATCTCTGAATCCACGGGTAAAACCACTTTGGGATCAAGCATCTGCATCCAGAATCCCACTTCCTCGCTAGGCGGCGGCAAGCGCCGCATGTGACATTCAAAGGCTGTGAGGGCCATCCGGTGGATGGCGCGCCGTTCCTCATCAGGTACATCCAGCTCCAGAAGGTTCTCGTCCAAGTCGTTGAGAACGTCTGCCAGAATGCGCGCAAGCTGTCGAAGTTCCGGCTCCAGATCGCCGAGGTCTTTTTCGAGGACCTTCTCAAATTCGGCAAAATCAATCATCGGTCGCGTGCCCAGGACGGCGGCAGGAGCAGCCCGTGTTCATCGATGCGCCGGTTGTGCGCATCGATGGCATCCTTGTTGGCGCAGAGCCATTCCTGTTCCCGGCCGCCAAGCTTCCTGCGGGCTTTGCCTTTGTGCTTTCCGGACGAGTCAGGCTTTTCCATTGCTCGAAGCCTTCGGTTTTTGTGAGGTCCGCGCGATCGGTTGGCCCGTTAGTTGAGCATAAATCGCGTCAGGCGCAAGATCGGCCCCGTTGGGCCAGCACGGCGCGCCGAATTCTTCCAGGCTCACCTGAGAAAAAAATGCCTCATCGCGCAACGGCGCGAAGACCGGACCAAAAAGCTCCGATTCAAGCTCAATAGTCCCGGTCACGCCATCCTCAAACGCGACCTCCAGCCGGTATCCGGCAAGCGGCGCTATCTTGGTGAGGCGGTTCATGGCCATATCTGAGCGCCTTTCTCTTTCGGCCTAAATTTCAAGTTCCTGGTCATAAGCGGCCAGTTCCTCAAGGATCTTCCGGCGGGCAGCTTTGGCGGCAGCCTGTTTGGCCCGCTTCTGGTTCTTGGCAGGCCGGAATTCACCGCGCTCATAGGCTTCGATCAGCTTCTTTTCTTCGTCATCATGAAGCGCGCGTTTCTTCTCGCGGCCTTTGTCCTTTCCCGACTGGCTTTTTTTCATGGCGGCAGACCATACAGGCGGAAGGAACCGCGCCCGGTGAGTTCCTGCGCCAGGCCCTTTTTCTCAAGGCGACTGCAAAGTGCACGAGCCGCATGAGGCGTAATCCCGAGGACCTGTCCCGCTTTGTCGGCAGATACCGCCGGGCGGGCGACAAGCAGATCGATCAGTGCCGCCATCTTTGATGTCGTGCGCTGACCGGGTGCGGCCTCATGCATACGGCGGTGTGAGGCAGCCAGGCGGCCATGAAGTTTGATACCCCAGTCAGCAGCCCGGTCGCAGGCTTCCGGAAAAGCTTCACGCCAACGTCTATCGAGGTCCGGCCTGTAGTCGGCGGCATGGCCGAGAAAGCCAACGGAAGGCAGTAGGTAATAGCCCGACGTCAGGCCAGTACGGTGGACCCACGCCATCGCCAGCGCGCGACCCGGCGCGGCGCCGATGCCCTCGGCGGCGCTTGTTGAATGCCACCGGGCGATAATGCCGCCCGCGGCTTCAAGAGGCGACAGCGACCGCCACGCGGCGATGGCTGTAGGATGAAGCGCCTGTTCAAGAGCGTCGCGCATGTCCTTGGGATTTCTCAGATTTTGGTGCAGCCACGTCGGCATCCTTTCGTCCTGGCTGATGAAATTGCCACGCAGGCGCAGACGTGTCAGGGCGATCAGCCGCTGAGGGTTGAAAAGGTGCTGTGAATTGCGGCGTGTCAGGGTTGTCAGTATCCGGTGGATCTCGACGGCCCGGCTTAGATCCTGATCGGGAATCCGATCGATTGTGTCGGCGAGCATCAACGTCAGATCGTTCGGCGTGACGTAGGCTCCATTCAGGCGCAGCGATGCCACCGCCTCATGAATGAGCGCGCGGCTAACCCAGCCAGCGCGTACGGGCGCCGGCGCCGTTGTGAGTCGCTCATCAAGGCGGGCGAGAGCAATGCTGCCCTTGAGTCCCAGCATGGGCGTTGGCGACCGCGCAGGAACCCTCTCGACAGTCGCGGATGTATGGTCCAACCACCTGAACATGTTCTCAACATGAGCTACGGTACGAATAGTATTTGGGCAATATAATACGTGCCTTCCGGTTCCTGGCAAGTACCTTTTCAGGGGGTCGCGATTGCGACTAGGAACGCAAACCTTCACGACGCGCAAGATCGCTTTTGCTGCCCTGGAGAGCGTGATTCCCTGCGGTTTTCAAAGAGGGAGCAGCAAAAATCGGTGGGTATGTTGAAAATCGGCAATGCCTTCAATTGATCGTTTTCTTCTATCCGCTATGTTCGTACAAACCAAGCTTTTGAGAGGTGGATAATGCCGGAGCGCATTAATGGAGATGCCGTCAAGTCATCACAGGCTGAGCTTGCGGAAGATGTTATTTCCTTCGGCCAATTGATTCTTAGCATAGTGGCCACGCGCGATTGGGCCGAGGATGATCCGGCTCTATGGATAGTGCTTTGCCTGGTGAGAAGCATAAACCATCTTCGCGCCGTTGTTGCGCTCGCAGGAATCGGCAGCATGATTGAAATAGAAATGCTATCGCGAGGTTGCTATGAGAACCTGTTTGTTATTTGTGGATTGAAAAATGATGGTCCGGCAACTGTCCAAAAGCTTGCTGAGGACGACGCCCTGAGCCGAAGAAAAAGAGGTGAATTCATTCACAACAACAACCTTGACGCGCATTTGCCACCTCATCGGCGCGATAGGCTGAGGAAGATCGTCGACGAACTTAAAAGGGATTATAGCCCCTCGCAACAATTAGCTGTTGGAACTCTTGCAAACAAAGAGCCCGACCTTCAACATCTATATATTTTCTACCGCGATCTCTGTGGTAGGGCTGCGCATCCGTCAATTTCGTCGCTTAGCCGTTATCTTATCACCCAAGAACAGATGAACGCGGATCGGCCAATTGTCAACGATGGACTCAGTTGGGATTCTAAAGATATTGATGAGGCCGTAGGCTTGGCCTGTTGCCCAGTTCTGACGAGCTGTATCCTTGCCGATGATGTTCTGTGCAACAAAAAGCATAGTTCGACAATTGAAACGCTTCAAAGGCGCTACTGCAGCCTTATAGAGAGCGAAGAAGCCAAGGCAGCGGCTTAGGCTGATGTCCGCTCGCCTTATCGGTTATGCAAGAGTCTCCACTGACAGCCAAGGTGTCGAAGCTCAGGAATATGAACTCCGGACTGCAGGCTGCATGGTTGTTTACTGTGAATATGCATCCGGTGATACGCGGGCGCGACCGGAACTGGTGAGACTGCTTGCGCAGATTAGGCCCGGAGATGTGCTGACTGTGGTCCGTCTGGACCGTCTCGCACGGTCCGTCAGCCACTTGCTCGAAACTATCGAAATACTGGACGACAAAGGCGCGCATTTCCGCTCGCTGCGGGACCCCATTGACACATCGACCGCGCAGGGGATGTTCTCTCTACAGGTGCTGGGCGCTGTCGCCCAGCTTGAACGGGCGCTGATTTCGGAGCGCACGAAAGCCGGTATCTCCGCCGCCCGCGCCAGGGGTAGAGAGCTCGGCAATCCAGGCTTGCGTAGGGGAGACAAGACAGCAGTCGCCAAGGCAGCCGCCGCGCGCAGTCGCCAGCATATGGCCAATCTCATAGCCTCCATGGATACTTGGATGCCGACTGTTAGGCGCATGCGGCCAGACCAGCCCTGGAACGACATCGTGCGCGTTCTCAACGTGAAGGCATTGAAACCCTGGACACCTGAGC
Organism: uncultured Chthoniobacterales bacterium; assembly: GCA_955652855.1. The sequence continues at coordinate 3,950 of CATPCN010000680.1, forward strand.
GCCTGCGGCGATCCGTCAAACATCTCGTGCGAGAGAGGCTCGCTGACAAGGATCTGCTAAATCGGGCGCCGATGAAAAGGCCGGACAACCGGCTCATGACCCTCATCGCCGGCGTCGCGTTGGCGAATCCCGACGCTTCACTGCGCACCATAGCAGCGCAGCTCGAAGCCATGCACGAACGCACGCCACGCGGCGCAAGCACATGGACGGCGTCGTCTGTCAAAAACCTGCTCGATCGCGCAAAGAGGCAGGGCTTAATTCCAATAGCTTCGGCATCGGCCTTAACAGCGACAGGAGCGCATTTTTGAAAAAGCACGAAATCCTATCTCCCCAAGCACGAGCGTTGCTGTTCGATCCGCCCACGGATCCGGCTTCTATCGTTCGCAACTATACGTTTTCGAGCGATGATCTAATGTTGATCCGCCAACGTCGGCGTGATGAAAACCGCCTCGGGTTTGCTGTCCTCTTGGCGTATTTCCGCTACCCGGGACGCGCAATCAACACGGACGAACGTCCGCCGACCGCGATCCTAGAATTCATCGCCGAACAGCTAGACGTTCCTTCGGAAAGCTTCGCTCACTATGCGACACGAGCTCAAACGCGGGAGGAACACCTGCTTGAGCTACAGGATCGTCTCAAGGTTCGTTTCTTTGAAAAACGCGACCATCAAGTGCTGATCAAGGTCGCTAAAGAAGAAGCTATCGGTACAGACCGCGGCGACGCCATCGTTGCTGCCATGATCAATGCTCTTCGTAAGCAGGGTATTCTGCTGCCAAGTGCGACTGAACTAGAGCGTGTCGCGCTGACGGCCCGCGCCAACGCTCGGGAAACAGCGTATAAGACGCTGACAACGGGACTCGACCCTGATCAGTCTCAGGCGCTTGAATCGCTTCTCGTGGTGAATGAAGCGAACCGGACGCCCCTGGCCTGGCTTCGCAAATGGCCTGAAAAAGTGACGCAAGCGAATTTGGTGGGAATTATCGAACGGCTGCAGGCCGTCCGAGACCTGGGGATAGAAGCGGACCGGGAATATTGCATTCACCGCGCCCGTTACGCGGCGATAGTGCGCGAAACTCCCGTTCTCACCGCGCAACACATGGCGCGTTTCGATGATCAGAGGCGGCTGGCAACGCTGGTCGTGTTCGCACGGGAGATGGAAGCGATCCTGATCGACGCCGGAATTAGCATGTTCGACAAAATGCTCGTTGCTACGTTGCGCAAGTCCGACCGCGAACACAAGGAGCATGAAGTCGAGCGTGCAAAAACTCTGAATGGGTCAACGCGCGGGCTTCTGAAGATGGCCAAAGCCATCCTGACGGCTAAGAAAAAAGATGGTGACCTCGATGCCGCCGTCGAGGATTCAATCGGTTGGGATCGGCTAGCGATACTGGTTCAGGGCACGGCGGAGATTATCAGCGGCGCCCGCGAAGACAATCTTACGGAATTTATGGGTCACTACCGCTCGGTACGCCGGATGGCTCAGCTCGTGCTTACGACATTTACGTTTCATTCCTGGAAAACTGACGATCCTTTGCTTGCCGCGATTGACACACTCAGGGAGATCTACACGACTGGCCGTCGCGACTTGCCCACTCTGATACCAACAAATTTCTTTTCGCCGCAGTGGCGCAAACTGGTTGGCTTTGGCAGCTCATTCGATCAACGAGCCTACGAAATGGCTGTCATCGTTCATCTCCGAGAACGCTTGCGCGCCGGCGATATTTGGGTTGTAGGAAGTCGCGCATTCCGCACGTTCGATGATTTTCTGCTGCCGCCGGCAGTGTTTGCCGCCAGTCGCAGCGAAGACAGATTGGGGCTCGCCATACCTTCCGATTTTCAAGCCTGGCGCAATCAATACGTCTCTCTCCTGGAAGACCGTCTGGAGGCAGTGGATCAGCAGGCTTCAGAAAATAGGTTGCCGGAGGCCATTATTACCGAGAATGGTTTGTCGCTCAGTCCGATCCGGAGCACCCAACCCGATGCAGCGCACGGAATTGGGCGGCGACTGTATAACCTGCTGCCACGGCTGCGCATCACCGATCTCCTGGCCGAAGTCAACACCTGGACAGGTCTCGCCAGCAGGTTCGTGCATCTGCAAAGCGGAACGCCGCCCCCGGATGAAGTCGCTCTGATGAGCGCGATTCTCGCTGATGCAACCAACCTGGGACTGGCGCGCATGGCCCGCAGTTCCGGCGTTGTGACGCATCCTCGTCTTCTGTGGACCGCACAATGGCACATCCGGGATGAGACCTATGCCGGCGGGCTCGCCTGCCTCGTCGAGGCCATCCATGCCCAGCCGTTCACCGGCGTGTGGGGTGACGGCGAAACCTCCTCGTCCGATGGACAGTTCTTCAGGGCGGGCGGCCGTGGCGAGGCAAGCGCCGATCATAATGCGCGTTATGGTTCCGAGCCAGGCGTCAAATTCTATACGCATGTTTCCGATCGCTTTGCACCTTTCCACACCAAGGTCATCGCCGCCAATGCGAGTGAAGCTACGTATGTACTGGACGGGCTGCTGCATCATGAGACCTCGCTCGATATCAAGGAGCACTACACTGACACTGGCGGAACCGCCGAATACGTGTTCGGCCTATGCCACCTATTGGGTTTCCGGTTCGCGCCGCGCATTCGTGATCTGGCAGATCGAAAGCTTTTCATCACCGACAGCCGCAAGATATATCCCGCGCTTCAGCCGATGATTGGAGGCGTGGTCAATCTACAAACAGTGGAAGAAAACTGGGACGAGGTGCTCCGGATGGCAGCATCGCTTCGCGCTGGCACGGTTCCAGCCTCAACGCTTTTGAGAAAGCTCGTTGCTTATCCTCGGCAAAACGCGCTTTCCAAGGCGCTGCGAGAGATCAGTCGTCTGGAACGCACGCTGTTCACGCTGGATTGGATTACCGATCCGGCCTTAAGGCGGCGCGCGCAGGCGGGACTCAATAAGGGAGAATCCCGCAATGCTCTTGCCCGAACTCTCTTCTTTCATCGCCATGGCGAAATCCGCGACCGTACATTCGAGAATCAATGTTACCGGGCGTCGGGGCTTAATCTGGTTGTGGCCGCCATCGTCCTATGGAACACGGTCTATCTAAGCCGGGCGGTCGACGAGCTGCGCGCGCGGGGCGAAGAGGTTCCGGAGGAACTTCTGACGCATGTCGCTCCCCTAGGCTGGGAGCACATCAGCTTCAACGGTGATTACATATGGCCAGCCAAGCCGCTCATGCAGCAATACCCGCCGTTGCGCACCGCCCGTCTGTCCTTGATGGAAGCGGCTTAGCGTGGGATATCGGGAAGATTCTGCACCTTTAACACATTTTCGACCGCAACACAGGCGAACACAATATTCATAAAGCAGATACCGGTGCACTGTAACGGGATCTTATATTCATAAGTAGCCTCGTAAATTCGCGGAATAAAGCCTTAGCGTGGGATATCGGGAAGATTCTGTGATGACCCCTGTAAGACCCCGGCGCGTCCCTGGGCGTTGCATACATAGGCTTGCCTTCGTAATAACCGGCGAGGATCCAAAATGAACTACTTCAACCCCTTATCGCCACCTTCTGCGCTGAGCGCTCTTTCAGCGCCGTATCCAAATCTGTTGGCGGCGCTGGCTACCGTACCGGCGACGCCCCTCCCCGCAGTTGGCCTGCAATGGGTCGCTGTCCGGCAGCGATTTACGCAGTTCCACAACAACCTTTCGCTCACGCCGACGCAGTTCCTCGATGGCCTGACGAAACGCAATGGCGTGGTGAACAGCCTGAACCGGCGCTACTACGGCTCCACATCCGATACGGAAAACAGTTTTCTTGTCGGCTCATGGGGTAAAGATACAGCCACGCGGCCGCCACGCGACGTGGATTTGTACTTCCTCCTGCCGGTCGCTGTTCACACCCGATTCCAGGCTCACGTCTGGAATCGGCAGTCTGCCCTCCTTCAGGAGGTGAAGGGCGCGCTGACAGAGACCTATCCGGATACCGACATGAGCGGGGATGGACAAGTGGTGGTCGTGCGGTTTGGCACTTACAGCGTCGAAGTCGTCCCGGCGTTTTTGCTGACGAACGGCCGGTACTGGATATGCAACACGAATGACGGCGGCTCCTACAAGGAAACCGATCCATGGGCCGAGGTTGATCATATCAACACAGTGAATCAGGCGAATAATGGCAATCTTAGGCCTCTGATCCGGATGCTGAAAGCATGGCAGGCATATTGTTCGGTTCCGATCAAGTCATTCCAGCTTGAGCTGCTGGCCGCGGACTTCATCAGCAAGTCGCTGTGGCGGCGATACGACTTTTTCTGGTTCGACTGGATCAGCCGGGACTTCTTCGCCTACCTATACCACCGGGCGAACACGTTCATCGCCGTGCCGGGCACGCTGGAAACAATCCATCTCGGGAACGACTGGCAAAGCCGGGCCGAAAGCGCGTATTGGCGAGCCGTGAAGGCGTGTGACCACGAGCAGTACAACCGGGTCGATGCTGCCGGTGAGGAATGGCAGAAAATCTTCGGCTCCCAGATTCCCCGGACAATCTGATGGACGAGCGCACGCAAAACATGATCGATGAGTGCCGGCGGCAGGAGGAATCCTGCCTCTACACATCGACCGCGCTCTTCGAGTGGCTGAAGCGGCTCCGGCTGAGAAAAGTGGCTCTCGTTGTCGGCCCGATCATTCTGGGGGGACTCGCCACTTGGCCGCTCCTTGCAAAGCAGGATGAATACAAATGGGTCACGGGCGTGTGCGCTCTGCTCGCCGGGTTCGCGCCGGCGATCTACAAGGCACTCGATTTCGACGTAAGTCTGAACATGGTGGCGAAGCACGCCCATCAATTCAAGGTTCTGCAGGATCGTTTTCGCCAATGCTGGCGTGTTGCCGGCCTCGGGGCGTTTGGGGAATTCAAGAAAGATTTCGACGATCTGATGGTCAGGATGGACGACGCGCGCGGGGCAAGCCTCACCCCGCCCGAGC
>CATPCN010000681.1 GCA_955652855.1 uncultured Chthoniobacterales bacterium
TCAGCGACCGCCATCTCAAAAATCTGTTTCAAGTCCCAGCGCAAGTGCGCCACCATGCTGAACGAAAGCTTTTGAGCCTTGGCGTCCAGCAAATTCTGTAACTCATCGCGGTTGAAGCTCCGAATCGTCCGATTTGGAAACGCCGAAACCAGATGGGTGTCCACCCGGCTGACGTTATTAGCAGCAGTCGAGCGCTTCCACTTCCGCTTGTAAAACGGGTAGTAGATATTTTCGACGAACTGGTCCAAGTTGAACTCCTCGTGCTTCTGATCCTGACCGATCTTTTCCTCGGCCAGGATTCTGTCGAGCGCATCTCTGGCGTCGGACTTGGTCATCTTTGAGAGCGACCCGAGAACGCGACTGCGTCTCCGCTCTCCTTCACCCCATTGTCCGAGCCACTTCGTGCCGCGATGCTTCCTGATACTGCCTCTTTGATACCGCTTTCTGCGCATTTCGAATTTCTCCTTATGCGCGTCTGCCGGCATCGACTTCGAGCGACGACCGTATCGTAACATCTCCACCCATCTCGTTGGCTTCGATCCACTGGAGCAGGGATGTCCGGCGAACGAGTCTCCGGCGACCTATCGGGATTGCCGGAATCGGCGTTATCCCGCGCACTTCACCTCGGACCGCTTTGCACACGTGCGCCTTGGAACAGCGCAAGATCCTCGCAACATCTGCAAGTGTCAATAGCTCAGGTAAGGTAAGCTCTGGCATGGCGTCAATCCAAGAGTGATTGCAAGTCGTCGCTTAATGGCGTCGCCCACATTGACGCGAACATCGCATCGGGCTTTAGCAGAAATAATGGAAGCTGCCGCGTCCGTTTGCCGATCTCTGTCTCCACTGGTCTCGCAAACATGCTGGACGGCACGAACCAAAAAAGTGCTGAAGGCTTTTGCCCGGAGACGACCGGGTGGCGGGCAGCCTCACGCAATGATTCAGCCCAACGGCTATCGACCGTTTCGATGAGCACGGCTCGGACTCGCGGCACACCATAGAGTTGCTCATGATGTCGCTGTTTGACGATGAAGTGAAAATGACTGCGCAGCTTTTCTCTGAAGCGAACGGGAGATGTTGTCTTCCGATCTGCTTCGTAAAAGAACGCACTCACCTTACCGGCAACGCGCAACATAAACGCTGCATCCGGGCGATGCGGCAAAAACTCCGTAGCGTTCTGTCCAAAAAGTTCCTGTTGACCGTCTCGTGAAAGCTTTGGGACCTTCACTCGGTTATACAGCGCTGACCCCTGCTTAAAGGAGACAAGCTCGACCTTTCCTGCTGAATGCCTGCACGCAAGTTCCAGTGCGGTATGAAACCGCGTGATCATCAGTTCGTGTGCGGCAAACAGAAGTTGGCCGGGATCTTGGTTGTGGACGGCTCCGGCGTAGTCTTTTTCCCGGTTGTTCTTAACGCTTTCGTAGACGTCGTTACCGACTGCGTAGCCCGAACCCAGGAGAAGATTGAGGGCCTCGCGACTATCGATGAAATACACAAACTCAGCGTTCCTGCTCATTTGAAAACGATTGATCATGCCCCGGTGATAAAGCTGGTAGAGATGGTCGGCAGTGGTCCGGGGATCACCGCCTACTAAATGGGTAATCAGCGATGTCGGCAGGAACCGGTAGGCGGCGATGTACCGGATAATCGCGAGGCTGCGGGCTGTAATTAGCCGCTTCGGAAGTCCTTCTGGTTGTCGGCGGAAGCGCGGTGATCGTTGTTGCATAGTCATCGTTTAGTTCTCTTGAGTTGTTTGTGTTCCATGCAGGCGGTGCAGGGGAAGAAAAGAAGATCGTTCTGCCATGGCAGCAGAATACGCTGTTCGAAACTTCTGCCAAAATCCTGCGCACGCAATCGCAGCGCGGGAACGCTAGAAGATTGTAGTTAAAGGAGTTAGAGGCGACAGAAAGTCGCCTACGCTGACTTCCAAGAGTTTTTCAAGGGCGGCAAGAGATTGCAAGAATTTCGCAAAAGGTCATCCGTGATTGGCTTCTGACACTTTGGATCGATAGGCTACTACTTTTCTCACTACTTCAGCATAGTTTTCAAGCGCGCGCTTCCAGCTGCGCGACGGAGGTTGGCGCGTAAGCCAACCATTGGGAACTGGTACACGCTCCTCATCCAGCCTGTCACATATCTCCAGGAGATTGCCATCACTCATCCATTCTGCGCCAAAGCCCCGAACGATCTTTGCAAGTTTGGCGTGGTTCTCAAGATCCGGCTTCGGACCTCGCCTGCGTTTCAGAATCTCGGGTTCAACCGGCTGTTGCTCAAATTGGCTTTCGCGGTCCCAGATGGGCTTCTTCCGTTTACCTTCGGGTTCGACCGGTGTTTCAAGAATTACCTGCTGCGATCCCTCGGTTGTCAGCGTAGCTCGGAGATCCGCTATCTCGTGCTCAGCTTCGAGTCTACTCTTGAAGCAACCTGCGGCTTCAAAACACTCAGCCTTGAAATCCTCACGCTGCCGATCGGTCACAAGATCACCGTAGTCCTTAATACGAGAGGCCAGAATTGACTGGACACGCTTATCCGGGATCAAAATGAGCGCGTGCTGTTGAGCTTGCCGTTTCATCTGCGCCTTCTTGATGTAAAGCTGCTCTTCAAGGCTCCTAAATGTCCGCGAGCTCAGTTCTTGGTATTTGTGATACTCGTACCACGGCACTTCGGCAACGCTTTCGCTATTGCTGCTCGACCGGCCCGAACCAGAACTCATGCTTACGCCACGGGCGGAGGCAGTGCTGCTCGACGCCGGGTCCATTGCGGAAAAAGGGTCGCTACCGGGGATGAACACCTGACCCTGCGATATCGATTCGTGCGAGATCTCCCCGGTTGAATCGCTATCACTCTCGGAGGTCGAACTTGAAAGGATCGTCCGCGTGGTTTCGACCGGCTCGTACTTAGTCTGCCAGATCTCATCCTTTATTTCATCTGGCTTGAATTCACCGGTGTAAAACTCTTTTGCCAGAACATCAAGGTCCTCATCGCTCAAGCCCCCAAACACGGCCTTCAGGCGGGCATTCACTAGCGTGGAGTAGTATACTTCCGGATCTTTTTCCTTGAGCTGGTGCAAGTGTTGATGGGCTAGGGTTAAGTGTAAGCCAAACTTCCGGCCGCCGTCCAGAATTTCACAGATGTCCTTGGTGACGAAGTTCTGAAACTCGTCGATGAATACGTGGAAAGGCGTCCGCTCCCCACGCGGCCTGGCGAACGCCGCGGTAATAAGTTCGTTTATGAACAGAGTGCCGAGCAAGTGCTGGTTGTCTTCTGAAATTGTGTTTTGCCGCGCGAGGTTCACGAGCACAATCTTTTCGCCAGCCAGAATGTCCGGAAAATTGAGGGTCTGTTTGTATTGGCCGAGGATGAGGCTTATGATTTCATTGCCGATGAATTCGCGGATGCGGTTGAAACAGGATTCCAAGCGCTCCTCTTGCTTATCGATCTTGAGCTTGCCCAAGAACTCCCACTCGGAACGGATCAGCGGGTCATTGATGCGTGCCACGATTGCCCGCCGCTCCGGTGTGATGTTCGGGTTGACCATATCAATCGCCTGCGCAAAGGTCACCTTGCCATCTATTACCGCGTAGCCTGTGTTGTACAGCCAGCGCGCGAGGCGCGGTGTTTCGTTAAAGGTAGCTTGCCCCCAGCATTTCCGAATCGCTTCCATTAGAGCGACGACTTGGTAGGTCATCACTCGGGCGTTGCGGGCGACTGGATTGAACCCAACAATCCGACGCGACTCTGCGACATCAATCGGAATGACCCGTGAGGCGAGCTTAAGATCCGGGCGGACCGCGTTCTGAAAGGCGCAAAAATCCAAGAGCCTGTGATAA
>CATPCN010000682.1 GCA_955652855.1 uncultured Chthoniobacterales bacterium
ACGGTCGCGCCAGCAAAACAGCGGCTGTCATGCCCGTGTGCAGGGTGCGGCCAGACTGAAATCCCGGAAGCTCCGCTTTGCTCCTTTCGTTTGCGGCGGTTTGTTCCTGTTCCTTCTTGCGAAGGAACAAACCCCCTTCAACAGAAAGGAACAAACATATGAACAAAATGAAAAACTCAGAACAACCGAAGGCGGCTCCCGCCTATCAGAACCGTGTCACCCTCGTCGGCTATCTTGGCCGCGAGCCGGAGCAGCTCGACGGCCTCGTCGTCCTGTCTCTGGCAACTAAGGCTTCGTGGAAGCCCAAGGACTCCGACCAATGGCAGTCGCGCACCGATTGGCACCGAATCGTGGCTTGGTCCCCACTCGCCGAGCCCGTCCGCAATCTCGCCAAGGGCGATCACATCCTCGTCGAAGGCGAACTGCGCACTGGCCAGTACGAGCGCGAGGTGCAAGTCAACGGCGGCGACATCGTAACCGTCACGATGAAAACCTATGAGATTCGCGCCTACGCGATCCGCAAGCTCGTTGCCAAAGAGAAGGCCACCCAGCCCGAAGCCGTAGCCGCCTGACGGCACACGGATAACCCCGGCTCCTTCGCGGGAGTCGGGGTTTTTCTTTGTCCAATCTTTACTGCGCCCCCTTTCCCTCGCCAGCCAGCGTAAGCGTTCGTCCTCATTCGTCAATGGTCTGCGATGAACGCGCCAACGGCGCGCGCCATTGACGAGCCTGCGGGCGACCGCAAGAACCCCATTATCCTTACAAGAGAGAAAGGGGATGAATGCAAACGCACAACGACGGCCTTGTTCCGACTTGCGCCACTAGGGAACTTGGCTTACCTTAGGGTTGTGACCGCTGAACAAAAGAACCGGCTTGATGAAGCAATCTGGGTTAGCCCCCAGCGCATGAGCGGTACACCCTGCTTTCGGGGCACGCGCGTGCCGGTTCAGAGCCTCATCGACCTTCTCGAAAGCGGCGAAACCATCGACGATTTTCTTAAGCTTTACCCTTCCATCACCCGCCAGCAAGTCCTCACGGTGCTTGACTTCGCCAACAGCCAGATTCTGGAATGCGCGTCCTCATTGACGAGTGCGTAGACCCGCGCGTCAAGCTCCTCTTCGGCGAACATCAACCCGCCACGGTGCATGACAAAGGCTGGGACACTCTCGAAGACGGCCCTCTGCTGACGCTCGCGCAGAAGGAATTTGATGTCTTGCTGACGATCGATGGCAGGATGGAATTCCAGCAGAACATTCCCAAGTTCCAGATCGGTCTGGTTGTCGTCCACGTTCCCAAGAACCAGCTTGTCCACTACCGAGTCCTTCAGAAGGAATTGCTTCTGGCTGTGGAAAAGATCCAACCCGGCCAGGTGATCCACGTCCGAACGCCTCCGGTATAAGCCACCACGAGTGAGCGCGAGGGCTTGAGAAAAAGCGGGAACGGGCGACAACTGCCGGGAAAAGGCAACGGCATTTCGACCATAGACACCATCCCTAAGCGTTGCTTAGTCACTTCGTGGCGGAGTCCAGAACCGATCAGGAGCGAGCGTAACGGTTCGCTATGGACGCCCACTCCACAGTGCAGGTGCGTTCTTGAGTCGATATTCGAGAAAGGAAAGCATCGCGGTCGTAGATTGCGAAAGCTTCAGTTTGTAATCTAGTCCAAGGCTCGAATCGTCCACGATCTCTGCGTAGGTCTTCCCCTTTGTCCGACCGTCGGGGTCTTCGGGTATAAACACTGTGTCCCAGTAGAACTTCCGGGAGCCCCTTGGCCTATCGGCAAGAACACCCTTTCGTTCTCCGATGAACGTCTTAACCGTCATTCCGTCCGTGTAAGCGACAATCGCTCGCGCGACTGCCTCCCGGTTTGCGGAGTGTGTTTCGCTGAGAAATTCCCCGTCGAGGACATCCCACATCGCCTTGGTAAGTCCACCCGGATAGTTCTTTGGAGCGTACTTTGGAAACACCAGCCCGGCATGTTCGACGATGCAGGGCACCCTCACCTGACGATAGGCGCTTTTGACTTCTTCTTGGACCATCCGCTCAATATCGACATCCAGGATCTCTTGAACGCGCACTCTGCGAATCTCGAAAGTAAAAGCATCTCCGACTAACCTGCCGTCGCTGAGGTGCTGCGACCGCTGAAACGCTTCATTCTCCTGCCGCTTGTGGTCACTGGATGTGACGTACACGATATGGATCTTTCTGCCTGCGCTCATGTTAACCTCGAATGTCTTCCAGCAGACCAGCGACCTCTGAAGTCAGGTTAGGCCCTACCGAAATGACTTCGATGTTACGGGCTCGAAACAGTCTACGCTCGAAGTCTGAAGGTTCGCTCACGATGATATAGGCTCGACGTCCTGACTCTGAATCCGGCAGCTTGTCGAACCAGCTATTTATCCTGCGGAAGAGATACGCGACGTTCGGGTCACGAAAACTGTAGCCGATGAATAACACCGTACGATTCAGAAGATCGCTGAACAACCGTAGGTCCATCGCCGAATTGAACGAGAGCCTCTCTTCGTAGTCGGACTCAGTTAGCACCATTACGCCGGGATTGTCGAAGTCCCCGTGAAACTTGATTATCTCTGCGTCGTTGTTGTGTCGCTCGATGTGCGCTTCGGCGGCGACCGTGCGACAGGTTCGTCCGTGAAGGCCAAAGCTCCGCTCAATAAACGAATCGTAGTTCGTCGTGTAGAACAGCGAACAGCGGTCCATTCGCGCTAGTTGGCCGTGAATTGGCGAACTCACCAGAGCCGCGTCCGGAGGCTGCATATTCCTCACCAACCAATTAGTTAGCTTCGCGACTTCCTCGTTGTTGCAATGTTTGAAGTATTCCAAGATCTGTAGATCCGTACCGCGTATCCGGAGAAGCTCGGGATCTTCGAAGCCAAGCATCCGGCACGCTTGATCAACCATCTCTTTCCATGACGGTCCCCGCTTCTTGCCGTCCTCCCACTCAACGGAGGCGGAGACGCCGGCTCCGATGAACGGGATCAACCGATGCGCATCGTACAGTCCCTTGAGGTCGTCAATCGCGCCCATTTGTTCCTCCCTTGCGCGCCAGTATTCTTGTCATGGAATGCGTGTGTCGAATGTTGTTATGGGGGTGCGTCTCAATGAGATCGTTATCTGACTGCACGAGCAGCTCCCATCCGTCGTACAGGCCACGATAGAACCCGTGTTCTACGAGGCAAGGATGAAAGCCAGGATGAGCCACCTCCAATTCCTGCCTGCGCGAGTTGAAACAGCAAACAGCGTGGTAGCCACCCGGTGTCGTTACTCGGTTCAGGCGGGAGTATAACTCTCCAATCTGAGTCGGGGATTCGAGGCAATGGTACAGACCGTAGGCGATCACAACGTCATATGGATGGGAGCCGAAATCGAACGACCGGATATCTGCCTGCACCCAATTGATTGCAGGGAACGACTTCCAGTCGCGTCTGGCGTGGGAGATGGCACGAGCCGAGACATCCCGCTGTCACACTTGCACCTCGTTCCGCTAGAAACGCCGCGTTCTTTCCTTCGCCGCATCCTGCATCCAATACCTTCAACCCTTTAAAGTCACCGAGCTCCAAAGCAAGGGTCTTGACCAAGCTTGCGAGTTCGCTTCCCCAGAAGCAGTCGCAACTCTGGTAACCAGGTTCGTAACCGCCGTTGTTCTCCTTCACGTGTGTATTCCTAGTTCGCGCATCAGGGTTCGAATCGCCGTACGATATTCTGTGCGCCCGTTCCAGTTATACAAAACAGCATCCGCCACTTGAATGAGCTTGCGCACCGCAGTCTCCACGGGCGCCTCCCGAACCTTCATGAACTCCTCAATCGAGCAGCCTTGTGCAATACGGCTGCGGTAGAAGGAGAATGCAACGTCATGTGGGGTCTCTACAAATATGACGCCGACTCGGCGATTCCCAGCGGCACGTCGAAGTTCATCGAACGTTTCCTTGTGGCGAATGCCATCGATCAAAATTCTGTCGGTTCCTAATTCTTGAGCCCGCCTCCACAACTCCCTCGCCAATCGGCGTGGGCCGTTCTTAGTCTTGATGAAACGAGCAGCGTGTTTCTGGAAAACAGCTCTCGGTGTTTTCGGTATAGCATCAATCCCCATCAGGTCTGCAAGGATTGAGCCAGAGTTTAGCTCGGCGTAGCTAAATTCGTCCTTCAGGATTTGCGTCGCCTCGGACTTCCCGCTGCCGACTTCACCGACCACACACAATAAATGAGGCGGCTTTAGTTGCTTCCTGTATCGAAGGAGGTACGCAGGCTGAGCTCGGACCAAGGCAGGTGCGAACGTCCGAAGGCATAGCTGGGACCAGTATTCAAATTGAGAGAGCTTTGGATGCGCCGAGCTCCCTTGAAGCCATTGAAGCTGAGTAATGGATTTTTCGCCCCGATCAGGTTTGTCCCATTTGCCATCGCTACTGACTTCGTACCGCAGGATCAGCGCCAGGTGTCGCTTTCCAACGGGTGAAGAGTCGTCGTTCAGTACTCCGGCGATTCGCAAGCCTTCCCGGAGCTGCAGCCTTCTAACGTCAGCATCCGGTAATTCTAGCTCTTCAGATAGCTCTCGGATGGCGCTATCGAGTACAGGTAACCCTGGTTCACTAAACAGAGTGACGTCTGTATCGACGACATGTCCGCCGAAACCCACGCAAAACGATCCACGGAGGAAATCCTCCACGCGGTTATAAGTACCGCGGCGATAGGCCAGAACACTGCCTTTCCGAGTGACCATTACGTAGGTTAAGACCTGTGTATAGCTGTCATCTTCTTCAACCGAAAGGCGCGGCCTATATTCGTGAGTGACCGTCTTGTTCATCTTTCGTAACAAAGGTTTCCAATCGCGGGAGATGCCTTGAAAGCTGAGAAGTCGGTCTAGGAGCCTGTCCGAGAAAAAAAGCAGGCAGGCACGTGAGATTGGTGGAACGTCATAAACAAAAGCGGGCCATAATGTTTCATGGCGAAAGGCTACCGCTCCTACCAGCCCGATCAAGATTTACTGCTCCCGCCGAGC
>CATPCN010000683.1 GCA_955652855.1 uncultured Chthoniobacterales bacterium
AGCTTCCAAGCCAGTGGGACTTTGCGATACAGGCATGCCTCGCCAGACTTCCGCAAGCCCGTCCGGGTTCCTGCGGGGAGTTTCTTCGTCTCCTCGAAGGACATGAGGGATCGACCCGGTTCTGGCTCCGGCGGTATGGGCGCCGCACTGCGTTCACAACGCTTATCCTTAGTGCGTGCGGAGCAACGGCGTATTTCGTGCCTTTGCGATTTCCACATTCCCCATCCCCTCCGTTGCTTGCAATTGCAAGCTATAAGCGCGGAGAAGAATTTGTGCGGCGGCGAAACTCCGAAGGTATTCAAAATGCCATCCAGGAGTTCCGGCAGGCTATAGCAATTGATTCTACTTACGCACAAGCCTGGGCCAGTTTGGCTGACGCTTACTGCGCCGCTGCGCATTACGACTTTATCGAACCCAAAGCCGCTCGCACCGAGGCAGAGAAGGCAGCACGAGAAGCCCTTCGATTAAATGGCCATCTCGCCAAGGCTCAGGGCGTTCTCGCCTATACCGATTCAATCGATCTCAACAGATGGCGCCTGGCCGAGCCTTCTTTTCGCAAGGCGATCAACCTTGATCCCAATGAGCCTCTTCCCCACGCCTGGTACGCTGCCTATCTGGGCCGCCTCGGGCGATTTGACGAGGCCATTGCTCAAGCTAAACGTGCCGTCGAAATTGAGCCCGGATTCTTTTATCTGAACCATCAGCTTGCCGCTGAATATTTTCGGGCAGGCCGCATTCAAGAATATTATCGTCAGTCATTGGATCTAGTTCGGTTGCAACCGTTTGAACCCAGCTCTCACCTGAGCCTGGCACGAGCTTGCGAATGGCTTGGCCATTACGAAGAGGCGCTGAATCACTGCGACGACGCAGCCAAGTACGGCAACCCACTCGCGACACTCTGCTATCGTGGAACCATCGAGGCAGCCCGAGGCAACCGTACGAAGGCTTTTGAGATCGCTCGACAGGTGGAAGCGTATTGGAGCCAAAAGCCCTTCGAGGCCAGCCTACTCGTCAATCTATATGCGAAACTCGGGCAATTCGAGAAAGTGCTGGATGTTCTCGACGAAGCCTATAAACGTGGTGACGGGACCGTCCTTGCATGTGCCACGAGTCTTTATCTCGAACCGATGAAATCGCTGCCACGGTACCAGGCTTATCTCCGAAAACTTGGTTTCGATTCGTCGACTCTCAATAAACAGCGCTAAAGGATACAGGGATCTGGATTCAACGCCAATTCTTGCAAGGGGGCAGGCAGCCACCCGAGCTTTACGGGAACGTCGTACAGCCGTCCGGCCTCGAACCGCGGCCCGTAGTGTCGCAAACCAGGCGCCACCACCCGTACCACCGGTATTCCGAGTTCCGGTCTGGTTAGATTGACGCTGTAAGCTTCAATGCCCGCACGCCGCAACGCATTCAGGCAAAGCGTGAGCGCTACTTCTGTACTCACTGCCCGTACCTGGGGTGTGCTGGCTTGTCCGTCAGGCACCAGATAAGTATGCGTCTGGATCGAACTCTTGTTAAGCCATAGGCGTTGATCGAGATTATGGCCAGACCGCAACCCCCAATACCAAAACTGCGTTAGCTCCGCGATTGCGCGCTTCGCCGCGTTCACGCCGCACACGTCCGCCGCGCAGCCGAAGAGTAGGTTTTCTCCCTTATCGTCAGCCGATACCGCGGCGTAAACCGGAATCTCCAAATCGTGAGTCAGATCCAGCAATTCGAGTGTTCGATTGTTGGAAAGGAATATCTTCCGGGCGCTCTGCACGTCCTGGTCGTCCCATGTCTTCAACTCAACACCGGGGCGCCTAAGGCGGTTGTACCACCAGATTGCTAGTGCATCGCGCTCGATTAGCTCCAGCAGGCCCCTCAAAGTTGCGTCCACGAAGGTTTCTCCCGCAGCGCAGCCGTTCGTGTCCGCGTAGTTGTAAAACGGCTCTCCGCGAAACGGATACCACAGGTAAGCATAGCCGGCTGGAACATAGCACTCGCCCTCATTCAGCAAGGACTGGGCCTTTATCCAGGCCGTGGTTCGTTCGGGGTCGACTGCCTCCGGTACGCCATGCAAACTCCCTGGACCCGAATTCCAGTCCTCACGTGCCGAAAGTTGCGCTGCGCTAAAGAGCAAGAGTTTCGCTGGATGCAAGCCATCAAGCTCACCAATTCGCCCCCATACCAGCGGCTCATCGCCGACGAAAACGCAGGAATAGCGCTCGATCGCCTCCATTGTGCATCGCCGGACGGCCTCCTCCGCCGTTGGCCCTTTTCCATCCGCCGACAGTGGAGGCAGCGGGTCGCGGACGCCCGCCTTTGGAAGCGGCAGCAGTACCGCACTATTGGCCAGATAAACAAAACCAACCGGTCCGTCCGACTCCTGTAGTCTGTCGACGATCCCGGTTCGCGGACTCTGCAGGGACGCCCGAAAACTCATCGAGTCCTCGCTCGCTTCAGGACCGCATCGCGCGCAATTCCTTCGGGCCATAATTGGAAAGGCCTGGTTTGTGAGAGTGTGAAGATCAAAGGTCCAGAGATACCCCGGAGTCCAACCTGGCGGCTGCCCGGCTGCCCACAGTGTTGCGACGGTGGCGATTAATCCTGAAGCTATCGTCATCGTGCTCGGTAGCCACGCAACCGAGGACGACGGGGCTCTCTCGGTTGGTGTGAGTCCGGTCACTGTCAGTTCCGGCCATCGGCGCAGCCTCATCCAGTAGGCCAGGCATTCCCAGCACAACGGTCCTTCCCTCGACAAATACGGCCCGATCCAGATCTCGTTTCCCGATGGTTTGGCAAGTAAGACTGCCTTGCGGTTTGCTGCAAGCTCTGTCACCTCTGGCCGCAGGTAGTCGTCCGTGACGACGATAGACAAGTCCCCGTCCACTCGCGTTTCCACATCATTCGCGTTCAGCAGGGCCTCCAGAGCAGGGCCAAAATTCGGCAGCAGCGACACCACGGCAACTGGCTGAAGCGGACCGCGGGATCCAACAATGTCCCAAAATGCCGCTGAGTTGCGCGATATAGGTCGAGCGTGGGCTTGGACAATGACTCGTTCGCTGTACAATTCCTGGACTGCGGTTCCGATCGCAGCTCGATCGTAGGGTGGGCTGGCTTGTTCGGTTAGTGAACCCAACGTTTTCGGTTGCTGGAGAAGGCGAATGAGGTGTTGCAATAACGGGTCACCGACGAGGAATTGGCGGTGTTCAAGGAGCAGGCCAAGAGTTCCGCCCTGCGTAGCGAGCGGTACCAGGCCCGCGTTCCAGCAGAGAACCGTATTTTCGTCGAGTTGAACATTCATTAGTCTTGAATCATAACTCGACATGAAATGGATTGGGAGATCGCGAACTGAGAAAAGGAGAATAACATGACGAACCTGAATTTGCATACGAACCGTAAGGTGCGCATTCGCCGCGCGGTCGATGAGGTATTTTCACCATGCCGTCTGATCAAAACGGAAGAGAGGACGAACTCGTGAGTATTCAAGATGAAACCCTAGAAGACGGTCGGTCCCACTTCCTCAACATCACCACTCATCCTAGTGGCACAGAGCTCTGGACGTACCCACCAGGTGCCAAACGTTTGGGTTTGGTCGTTGGGCTTCCTCAAACCTGCCGCAAATCTCGTCCGGGAGGATCCAGCAGATACGGTTCCCCTGAATGGTTCAAAGAGATCTCGTTCGTCGACACGGTCGACCTTGCAGTTCTGGAACGCGCTCGAACGTGGATCCCTGACCGCTTAGGCAACGACCCGGGCTCCGTGGGGTGCGCTCACGTTTCGATGGGTGCAACGGTCACGAAGATTGTGCCGGGCGCTGGGAGTTTTACCGAACAGCCCTATCCGGCGGGCACCACCGCCGTATTCTATAGCTTGGCGATCGGGCCGGACCAGGACCCGACGAAACCTTTCGTCGCCTTGGCGATTTGGATATCGGACAAAGACTGGCCCGCTGATTTGCAAGAATTTATAGACGCTACGCGCCGCTCGAAGCTGGTTGTAAGCCCGTGTTCGCCTTAGCTCGGCTTGCGCGAGAGATCGAGTCGCGCGCACTCAGTTCCCCGTTTAGCCAGGCTTTTGCGACCACCCAGTCGCGCTTCACCGTCCGTTCGGAGAGACCGAATTAGTCCGGAGCATAACGGACATGAAATGGACCAGGAGATCGCGAACCGAGAAAAAGGAGAGTAACATGACGAATCCGAATTCGCGTACGAAGCAGCGGTGTGAATTCTTCGCACCGTTGATGAGGTACTTTTACAGGGTCTTCAATAAAGACAGAAAGGAGGACGAGCGCGTGAGCACTCAAGGTGAAAGCAAACCCGCGGAGATGCTGCGCGTGGCAAACCGGCGCAAAGGCATTGGCCGGCGCGGCGTTCTGGCCAGCGCCTTACCACTAATGGCGTTTGCTCGCAAGACGCAGGCAAAGGCCCGCGGCCAGGTGGAGGTCATGAACGTCAAACCCGATCTTATTAACGGCACAAAGCTTCAGATGTACCCAGGGCCTCAATTGCTGGGGTATGTTATTGGGATACCTCAAGTCTGCAGGGGATCTCGCCCGGGAGGATTAAGCAGATACGGTTCCCCTGAATGGATTCAGGAGATCACCTTCATCGACACGAACGACGTTGCGATCGCGAACAGCGCTCGTCAGAAGCTCGGCCCCATCCGTGTAGGCAACATGGTGGGCACTGTCGGGTGTGGTCACGTTTCAAAGAACGTAACGGTCACGAGGATTTTACAAAAAGGACCGAGTAGTTTTGACGAACAGCAATATCCACCAGAAACGACGGCTGTATTCTACAGCCTGGCGGTCGGGCCGGACCAGGACGCGAAGAAACCGTTCATCGCGTCGGAGATTTGGGTATCGGCCGCCGCGTGGGACGAGAAGTCGAAAGAGTTCATTAAGGCCAGAGACCGCGCGGCGAATGCCGGAAGCAAGTGTTCGCCTTAGCTCGGCTTGCGCGAGGTCGAGTCGCGCGCACTCAGTTCCCCGTTTAGCCAGGCTTTCGCGACCACCCAGTCGCGCTTCACCGTCCGTTCGGAGAGACCGAGGAGGAGTCCGATCTCCTCCTCGGTCAACCCGCCAAAAAAACGCATCTCTACGATCTTCGCCAGGCGTGGGTCCTGGAGCGCCAACCGGTCCAGAGCTTGGTCCAGGCTCAGGAGAGAATCCAGTTTCTGTTCGCATACCACCAGTGCCTCGTCCAGCGTCATTTTTGGTTTTCCAGACCCCCTTTTCTCCGCTCTATTCTTTCGCGCATGATCGATCAGGATCCGCCGCATCACCGATGACGCCACGGCGAAAAAGTGTGCCCGGCATTTCCAGTCTGACCTGTATTGTCCCGCCAATCGTATATAGGTTTCATGCACAAGGGCCGTCGCTTGGAGAGTATGACCGGGACGCTCCCGGCGCAAGAAGGACCCGGCGAGCTTGCGCATTTCGTTGTAGATCAACGGAAACAGTTCATCTTCCGCCGCCACGTCGCCGGCGGACAACCTGTGTAAAAGAAGAGTGATTTTCCCCGAATTCTCCATCGTCAACGCTCTCCACAGTCTCCGATAATAACAGGATGGACCATCGCCTTCATTCTGCTGCTGCGCGACAAATGGGTCTACGATACTGAACGATGGATAAGCGTCTAAGGACCAGGCTTTTCGCGTGGTGGTACTTCGCCATCGCGGCCGGATTCGTTTTGCTGGCCATCAACCGCTGGCTGGTGGGCGAACCCAAGTGGCTGATCATCCTGCGGCTCGCGATAGCTCTTGGGTTCTCGCTGCTCGGCTTCGCGACCTGGCGAAAGTGAATCTATTTCCTGGCAACCGGAATCCTTATCGGAATCTGCAGTGAGCCGACGTTGCCAGTGGAGCGATCCACGACAATGATGCGCAGGTGGCTTGCGTTCTCCACGGGCTCGACGACCTTGGTGAGAATGAGACCTCGTTTCTGGATGTCGTCGTAGCGCTCTTTTTTCAGATTCATGCTCAGCGATTGAGTCTCGACGTTCAGTAGTTTCCCATCGGCCGCGACTTGCACCCAGCCCAGCTCGATGGCGCCTACCCAGCGATCATTCTGTTGTTGCAGGACGATGGTGGTCTGATCGATCTGCGCGACGACTTGCAGGCTTCCAGGCTTCGGTTTGTCGACGGGGTCGGTGCGGGCATTGAGGCCGATGCCGGTTCCCTCCAGCGGGGTTTCAATCGCGTTCTTGATCTCGGCTTTGATTTCCTTTTCGCTCGGCGTCTGCGCGGTGAACGCGACAAAACCTTTGCGATAGCGAACATCCACTCCCGGCCTGTCCACCTTAACCTTGATGTCGTGAAATTTGCCGTCCCAATCGCCGCTATCCGGATAGAAGCCGAGCGTGTAGGTGACTCGAGCATCATTGACGGCGTTTCGGACGGCGCTCGTCAGATCGTTGGTATTGTAAAAAGCCTTTCCTCCGGTGCGTTCGGCGAGAATCTCCATGGTGTCCAAATTCGGCGGGAAGAAAATCTTGGGCGCCTGAACTCCCCCGCGCGCGGATGTACCGCGGACGGACGCGGACATGCGTGGATCGACCATCAGCCCGCGGGCGTCGACCGGATAGATCGCGATATTGGCGTCGTTCATCGCGCGCGCCACGCGGGTCGTCTCCTCGTTGAAGGTGCGGTGCTCCCGATTTGGATGGTCCAGCGAGAAATCCTCGGGCTCCAAGCCCAACGTGAACGGGAATCCACCCGATACCCAGACCAGGTTCTTGCGTCCGGGCAGCGATGCCAGGTGATGGGCGATGGCCTCCATTGCGTCCAGTGTAAAGTTTGCTTTATTGACGTTGTAGAAATCCGATATCACCTGGTTGGAATTGGCGAGGAACTGGTCCAGATCGTCGTTTCCCGTGGGGTCGACAGGCGCGGGATCGGCAGCGTCCAACTCGCTGGAAATCTGGCCCCGATATTTCGCCAGGGCCTGGGTGAGATGCTCCGAATTGTTCGTGAAATCATGCAAGATGCGCAGATTGCCGCCAAGCAAATAGAGCGCGACTCGATCGTGCGGCTGTATTTCGCCGAGGAACTTGACGATCTGCTTGCGCGCATAGGCCTGATCCTGGAAGCGCGTGTTCAGGCCGTCAAAAAGGATGACGGTGGTGCTGGTGGGCGTGTCCGCGCGTTGCAGCCGGTTAGAGAAAATGTTCGGGGGCAGGGCCGGCCAAGCCTTGGGATGGGTATCGATGGAGTCGACTGCAAAGACGGCAACTTTCTGCGGCTTGCCTTTGTCGAGGATGGTGAAGTCCTCTTTCTTGAGATCCGCAACCGGCTCGCCCTTTTTGTGGACCACGACGTTTACTTGAACCAGTCGTGTAGTGACACGGATGGTCGGGTTATTTTGATCTTGAGCAAACAGGCTGATGGTGGGAAGCAGAAGGCAGGCGGTGATCAGGCAGCGATGCATGAATGTCTCCTAGTTGTCGGTGGCGCGGCCTCTCAGGCTGCCGCCTCGAGACCCGTCTCGATGCTTCGCGGAAAGAGCCTCGAGACGAGTCTCGAGGCCGCAGACACGAGTGTTCGCGCCACGTCCAATGTGCATACTAGCTATAGCTAGTCCACTGTGCATACTAGCTCATCGTAGCGTCTTAGTGGCGCTCTCTGCTCAGTCCCAGGACCCGGATTCGCTTGTGCAGATTCGTTCGTTCCATGCCTAGGGCGCGGGCCGCGCCTGAAACGTTCCAGCTTGATTCCTCCAGCGCCCGGAGGATATGATCGCGCTCGGCGCCCTCGCGGGCTTCCTTCAAGTTGGAGCGGGGTCCGCTATCCTGCGGCAAGCGGATTTCTACCGGTACCGAATCGGGCGTGAGATGGTCGCCGGCGGTGAGAATCGCCATGCGCTCTATGATATTTCTTAACTCGCGGGCGTTACCGGGCCACGAATAACTTTCCAGTATCCGATAAGTCTCCCGATCGATCTGCTTGGAATGAAAATTATTGCGAACGCAGAAGTCTTTCAGGAAATAATCCGCCATGGCGCCGATATCGTGGGTCCGCTCGCGAAGAGATGGAACGCGAATCGGCACGACGCACAGGCGATAATACAGATCCTCCCGAAACTTCTGCTGGGCCACCAAGTCGGCAAGATTGCGATTCGTGGCGGAAATCACGCGAACAGTAACGTGGATGGGCTGCTCGCCACCCACTCGATGAAACTCGCCTTCCTGCAAAACGCGGAGCAGCTTGGCTTGCGAGCCTGCGTGCAGATCGCCAACTTCATCCAGAAAAATGGTCCCGCCGTCGGCCAGCTCGAATTTTCCTTTTCGCGTTGAAGTGGCGCCCGTAAATGCGCCCTTCTCATGTCCGAATAATTCACTCTCTAAAAGGTCCGATGGAATGGCCGCGCAATTGACCTTCACGAAAGCGCCGTTGGCGAAGGGGCTTTCACGGTGGATGTGCGCCGCGAGCAATTCCTTGCCCGTGCCGGATTCACCCATGATCAGGATTCGGGCGTCCGATCGTGCCGCCATACTGGCCTGTTCGACCACTCGGACGAACGCGGGGCTGGCTCCAATCATGCGGGCGCCGGTGCCGACCAGCTCCAGCAAACGCTCATTTTCGCGCCGTAGATTAATTTGTTCGAGAGCGTTCTTGAGGGAAAGCAGAACCTTGTCGCGGCTGAGCGGTTTTTCCAGAAAATCGAATGCTCCGGCGCGCGTCGCTTCCACCGCGTCGGCAATGGTGCCGTGGCCGGAGATCATGATGGCGGGGGCGGGATGATCGCGCTCGCGCAGGTAGCGGAGCAGGTCTATGCCGCTGCCGTCGGGTAGGCGGACATCGAGTAGCAGGGCGTCGGCGCGGTCGCAGACTGCTTTGGCTTCAGCGACGGTGCGGGCGATGGTGATGGCATAGCCTTCGCGTTCCAAAATGAGCCGGAGCGAGGCGCCGATGTTGGGCTCGTCGTCGAGGATTAGAATGCGCTTGGCGGCCATGTTTAAGACTAGTTCGCTCCGTTGAAGACTTGGTTCAGATTATTGATGGCACGGAAGGGGCCCGCCGCGTCTTCGTCACTTTTGGTGGGCCGCAGGCCCATGAGCGCTCCCTTACGGTCGCGGTTCTGTAAGTAGCCGGCTTGCAGCCCGTTGACATGCCAGGAGGCCTGTCCTACATCGTCCATGGACCAGTAGCCGGGGCGGCTTCGGACTGTGAATCCGGCCTTGTTTAATTCGACACGAATCTTGTGGAAGCCGCCCTCGCCGAGGTTCGATGGGGAGTAGCTCAGTAAGTATTGGCCGTGGATCTCCTCGCCGATCCTGGTGACAGCGTCTTCCAGCGAGTGCTGTTTGAGGAAGGGATATTGTCGGCCGCCGGTGTAACGGGTTAGGACAGACAATGGATTCTCGATCACCAGCGTCTTTATGCCGCCGTAAATTTCCTGGATCAGGGCCTTGATATCGAGCGATAGGCCTTGCCCTGAGGGTAGAAATATCTTGCCGGCGGCGTGCGCGCGTGAAACGTTGAGCGAATAGATCAGGATGTTGTTCAGCTCGGCTTCGGCCACGGCGTCGCGCAGCTTGCTTTCGCTGCCGCGGTCGCGGGTTTCGGAAATCAGCAACAGAATGCGGCGGCGATCCCGGGGCCGCTGCTGGAGCAGATGGATGGCCTCGAGCGTGGCATCGATCAGATGGCTGCTGGCGTAGGAGAATTCGATGTGATGCAGAGTCTGCGTCAAGCGGCCGAGATCGCTGGTGAAGTTCTGCACCACGTTGACGTGTTTGTCGAAGGTCATGATGGAGCATTCGCCGCCGTCGCCTACTACCAGAGTTCCCAGTAGCGGTCCGAGTTCATGAATTCGCGGAAGAATGCCTTCGACGGTCAGATTGGTCTCAATGGCAACAGCTAGCGAGATGGGCAGGAAATCGGCATCTTCGTGAATTCGTTGTTGGGTCTCGTTGTCGAAGAGAGTGAAATCAGTGAGCGTTAGGCCGTTGATAAACTTCCCGCGCTGATCCGTAACTGAGGTGGGAGCGATTACCAATCGAACTGGTACCCGTGCTATCGGCGGCTCTTGCTGGGCGAGGAGCGGGGTCAGCGTCAGGAAACCGAGCACGAACGTGGCGCGGCCTCTCAGGCTGCCGCATCGAGACTCGTCTCGATGCTCCGTGGACGAAAGAGCCTCGAGACGAGTCTCGAGGCCGCAGACACGAGTGTCCGCGCCACGGATTGCATCCGATCCCTTACGCGGCTGGAAGTAGGACACGGAAAGCGGCGCCTCCCAGCTCGCCCTGCACCAGCACGATGTCGCCGCCCCATAGCAGGGCGCTCTTGCGGGCGATGGAGAGTCCCAGGCCCATACCGCCGCGCTTGAATGATATTGTCGGCTCAAACAGAGTGCTGCGCGCCTGGGCATTGACGCCGGGGCCGGAATCGTGAACTTCAATCGCGACTTTGCCGCTGGCCGCCGCGGTCACGCCCAACACCACTCCGCCCGCCTTCGCCGCTTGGGCCGCGTTTTCGAGTAAATTGGTCAGCACACCTTTGACCAAATCCTCGTCGGCGTACGCCATGGGATCGTCCGGCGCAAGGCGCACGCTGTAGACAATGTCGGGGTGGGCCGTTCGCAGAAACGCGATTCGTTCTTCCAGCAACGAATTGATGTCGAGCCGTTTGGGCGCTACCGGAGGCTCGCTGGCGAATTCCGAAAAGGCGCGGACACGCCGCTCCAGACCCATCACCTCGTCCACAACGATCTGCGCGGCTTGCTCGTAGAATTCGCTTCCAGGACCGGTTTGACGGGCGGCGATCTCTTCCATCGTCAGCCGGATGGGTGTCAGCGAATTCTTCACCTCGTGCGCCATTTTGCGGGCCAGCGCCTGCCAGCTTTCCAATCGCGTGACGTAGACCAGGCGCTCCTGCGATTGCTTCAATTCGTCCGCCATATTATTGAAGGCCTGGATGGCGGCGCCGATTTCGTCATCGCGCGCGATGGCGACTCGGCTGTCCAGATTACCGGCGGCAACCTGCGAGAGCCCCGTAGTCAATTGCTGGATTGGGCGGCTGACTCGATGCGCGAAGTAGACCAAAGCGAGCAGCGCGACGATCCAGATGGCGGCTATCAGTACAAAAAATGAGTACGTCACCCCGCGGTGCAGATCGCGCGCGCCATCGGCCGCGACTACGGAACGCGCGTGCGCATATTGATCGGAAAGCTGCTGCATAGCCACGCCGTGCAGCGATGTCGAATACATCCAGACTTCCGAGCCGTGACGGAGCAGATAATCCAACCGGTCGCCTTTGTTCCCGGCCAAGACAAAAGTTTCGGGCTCCTCGCTTGCGTCGAATTCCTGCACGGCGAGCGGCCATTGCGCGCGAGCGGCGGGGACAAAATGTTGCGGGCTGACGCGTCCGGCAGCAGCATCCTGCTTCAGCGACTCACAGGTTCGCTGATACAATTCACGTCCAGTTTTTTCCAGCGACTTGGATACCTGATCGAGTTCCTTGGTGGAGGCTTGCGAGAGGCTCCAGTCAAACAGCGACACGGACACCCAGGCCGTCACCAGCAGCGGCGCCAGCGTGGCTATCGCAAAAATAAGAATGAGCCGATTGCGGAGGCGATTCATTGCTTCAGATCAGCTAGATGAAAAGGCGCCGATTCGAGTGCCCAGCGATCCTGCTGCGGCCGGGTGGGGCGGCTGAACAGTTCGATGAGAGTGGTAATGCTGATGCCTTGGTCAGCGGTAATGGAGGCCTGTTCCCGTGTCTCGGCACTACGCACTTCCAGGCGCGCCCACAGCGGCTTATCGGTGGGCAAAGCGCCCGCTGATAAGAACGTATTCTGAAGGCACCAGGCCTCTGCCGCACTGGCCGAAAGATGCGAGCCGAACTTCCCAAAGTTGCCCAAGCGAACCACCTTGAATTTTTCTTCCCACACATCGTAGCTCAGCATGTATCTGGCTAGCGACCTGCCCACGACATTGCTCTTGACGCCGGCGGAAATCGTCAGTTGAAAGTCGAATGGAACCGTAGCGCCGTCATGCAGGCGTTGCAGAGCCGTGCCGGTGAGAAAATGCAGTCTGGGTGCGAGCACATGGATGACTTCGCCGGACCGGCGCACGAATAGATCCTCAGTCGACACACTCATGGCGCACAGTCCAAAACATAACAGCGCAAGGGAAAAGTATCGCGCTGTCAGCGTCCGCTCCCGCGTCAACTAGTCATACCTGTCAAAAATTCATGCCGGCAATGAACACCGGATCGGCGTGCCCTTGGCGTATCGGAAAGGCAACCGCCAGCAAAAACGCTCCTTTTTGAAAAAACCCCAAACCGCTAGAGATCCCGATCCCGGCCGAGTGTCTGGGTTGCGGCGACTTTCCACTGTCCCACACCGCTCCGGAATCATAGAATACCCGCATAATATGGTACCCATAGGTGACGGACGCGTGGACCGCCCGGTTTCCACCAAGGGGATCGAGATCGTACTTATTCCAGCCGCGAAGGGTTGTGCTATTCCCTAAAACGAAGCGCTCAAATAGCGGCGCATGGCCTGAAATCATGCCTGCGACGAGAGCGACTTCCACCGATTGATGGTCGTGCCGGAGATCGTAACGGACGTTGACCGCCTGCCGGGTGTAGGCGAGGTCCGTGCCGAGCATTTTGGTGGCCGCGCGCAGACTATAACCTGCGTCCAACTCCTGATTGGTGGCGTCCGAAGCCTCCCAACGCCGATGATAGCGCAGAGTATTTATCACAGCGTTGGCCGACTCCGATCGCGCGGCCGAAAGTTGAGGTTCCAATTTCTCGAAGCTCAAGCCGACGGTCAGCGTCAGCGGCTTGGCGAGAACAAAAGTGGCGCTGGGCTCAAAGTTCAAGCGGGAACGATAGGCGCCAGCGCCCAGGGAAGAAGGTGTATCCAAAGCAGTAAGAGTGGCGCGATCGTATTGTTCGTGAAAGGCGTCGAATTCGAAGCCAAGCTTGACGCGATTGTTGGCGAGCGACAGACGCTGGTATTTCAGACTGACGCCGGAAAACCGCTCGGCCAGCGTGTCGCCATCGGTGACGGCGCCGACCGTGATGGCATTCGCGCCGATGGTGGCGGTGGCCTCGCCGACGGCGGTCCAGCCTTGGGTTGAGTTATAGGCGAACTTCGGAATGGAAAGGTCGAAATTGTTACCGCCCTTGTCGACGGCCAGCAGCACCTTCACACATTCGGGAGCGCCGCCGCGCGCCACTTTAAAAGTCACGTCGTGCGCGCGCAGCTCGTTACGGATTCGGCCGGTCAGGCGTATCACGGCGTCGGTGCTGAGCTTGGACCCGATTAGCCGCTGCATCTCCTGGATGGCGGAAGTGCTGAGGCGGTAGTGACGCTCGCCGGTGAAGCTGATGCTCTCGATGGTGTAGCGCGAATTGACGTTGAGGTCGGTGGAGACGGCTTCGTCGGCGGTGGCAGTGTCGGAGGGTTGGCTGAGGAGGCCGGCGGCCGCGACCAAAGCTAAGAGAACGAGCTTCATGGGGACTCCTGGTGCAATCGCTCTTCCAATCGTAACTGATTGGAGGGGCGGGGTTTGTTTCTGGGGGTTGTGTGCTGGGGGCGCACAGGTGTGACGGGTGTTGAGCCGGAATGGTAAAACGAACCCACATGCGTCCAGGAGGTGCTGGGTGGTGGGGATTGGTTCGCAGGTACGTGGGGATGCAACTGCTTGATTCTTAGGGTCGCTCTGGTGGAGGTGGGTTTCAATTTCATGATTTGAAAAAACGAAGCCATCGTTGGCCGGGCGTTTGGCTGTCTCGATGGCTGAGAGCTTGAGGCTTCGTTATTGGCGGTATCGGACGTTGAAATGTTGACACTTGTGGCTTCCCTTCTGTCATTGGTATAGCACGTGAGAATTGAGCCGAAGGGTGGCTTTCGGGGGAAGTTGTTGAGGGGATACGTTAAGATAATTTCTGATGATCGGTGACTCCT
>CATPCN010000684.1 GCA_955652855.1 uncultured Chthoniobacterales bacterium
CGCTCGGTTCGGTCTTCGGCGTGGATCGACAATTAATCCGCGACGGCACTTATTTTGTCGTTGAGTCTGAAGGCGCGATCATCGGCTGCGGCGGCTGGAGCAAACACAAAAAACTTTTCGGCAGCGACGCGATCGGGGCAGCGGAAAACGTCACGCTCAATCCTGATCGCGATCCGGCGCGGATCCGCGCATTTTTTGTTCACCCGGATTGGGCGCGCCGTGGCGTCGGACGCGCGATTCTCGCAGCTTGTGAAGACAGCATCCGGTCGGTGCGTTTTTATTCAGCCGAGCTCGTCGCGACTTTGATCGGCGAACCGTTTTACGCCGCGTTTGGTTACGCCGTAGTGGAGCGATACGAAATCTTGCTCTCAAATGGTTTGCCTCTCCCGGTCGTGCGGATGCATAAGGATTTTATTCTGCTTTGAAGAAAGATTTGATCATCCGCAGAGCGACCGATTCTGATCGCAATGCAATCTGGGAAATTTTTCACGCGGTCGTCGCGCCCGGCGATACTTACGCGATCGATCCGCAAATCTCGCGCGAAGATGCAATGCGATATTGGTTCGATCCGAAGAACCGAGTGTATGTCGCCGGACAAGATCGACATATTTTTGGCACATACATTCTTCGCTCGAACCAGGCCGGAGGTGGAACGCATGTCGCCAACGCCGCCTTCATGGTCGCGTCCGACGCGCGCGGATCAGGCGTTGGTCGCGCCATGGCGGAGCATTGCTTGAACGAAGCACGCACGCTCGGCTTTCGAGCGATGCAATTTAATTTCGTCGTCTCAACAAACGAAAACGCGATTCATTTGTGGAGAAAACTCGGCTTCGAAATCGCCGGCACTTTGCCGCGCGCGTTCAAACATCCCACCCTCGGTTATGTCGATGTTTACGTGATGTTTCGTTCGCTCGACTGAAAATCACTTCGCGGTCGCGCTCTCTGAATTCATCTCGTGCGCATTCATCATCGCAGGCCGGATGCGTAAAAAAACTTCGAAGGAATACGGCAAGTCGCTTCCGTAATAGCGATCGAGTCGATCGGGAAAATCGTTGATCGTGAATTGCGCGCCGAGTCCTATGTCGATCTTGTCGCCGTGCCGCAAATCGCGCACATAACCGATCGTGTAACCGCTCACCGGAAAAATGCGCGACTCGTCGGCAAGATCGAGAACGAGCTCGTGCCCGGATTTCTCCACGCGTTCCCAGCGCGCATAAATTGTGTCGCGCCCGCGCTGAAAATTCGTCTCAAGCAAAAATGCGTTCGTTTTTTCGCCGGCATCGTTGTTCCGACCCCAGACAAAACTATTCGACCAATTTGTGTCGTGCCCGAGCGGCAGATTGTAAATGGCCGACGCGGTCGTGCGATGACGATTCACATCCGGATCGAGCGCTTCCGGGCTTCTGATGTAAGCGTGCGAAACTTGCAGCGCCAAATTTTGCGTCGGGTTCCACGAAATGCGTCCGCTGTATGAATCGAAGCGTGGCCGATCGAAATCGTAACGCTCTTCGTCCGGTTCGCGGCCGGTGAAGACGCTGCCTTCGATTTTCACGTTGCGCCATTGCAGGCCCGCGGTGGCGACGCCAAACGTGATGTGCGTCGAATCCTCCCAGTGATGTCCGATGGGCGCGTCCGGAGCATCCATCGCGGATAAGCGATGCATGAAAGTGGGTGGACCGAGCGCCGGTTCGCCCGGATAACCGAAATAAATGTAACTGCTAAGATCGACATTAATTTTTTGCGAATACGTTATGGAAAGTTCATCGAAGAGATCGTGCGGATGTTGTCGATCGTGCAGAGGTTGATCGTGCCACGTTTCACCGGTTTGGAAGAGAAGCGGATAACCGCGGCCCTGTTCCGTGAGGGGATCGAGACTCATCATGGCGCGAAAACCGAGTTGTGCGTTTTCATTGAACGGATGGGAATACATCGCCATGATCCAGTTCGGCGCGTCGATGCGATCGTCGCCGCGGCGCGTGCTCGCATTGGTGTAGCGCGGGAAAATTCCCCCGTGCAGCATGAGCATGTCGTCGCCCAGCATGAACATCTTGCCATACATCGGCGTGGAATCGGGCACCCAGGCTGTTCCGGAGCTTTCGCGATTCATCGGATCGGCAATGTTGACCGAGGATTGCATCGACATATGCATGCCGCCGGCATCGCCGGAACCATGCGAAGTCGGATGCTCATGATGCGGCATTTCCATTCCGTTTGCGTCATGCATCGCGTGCTCTTCATTCGACATTGGATGTTGAGTGTGGGGAGTTGGAATTTTCTTTTCTTGTTTCATCGGCACGAGTGTCATCCCGCATTTGGGGCAGTTGCCCGGATGATCCATCACCACTTCGGGATGCATTACACACGTATATTTTTGCGCCGGTGACGCGGACGGCGATGCCGAAACGTTTGACGGCTGCATCGTTTGCGCGACGACTGCACTCGCTGCGCAGATCGTCACTAAGATCGATATAGTTAAAATTTGTTTAGTCATTTTGAAATAGGTTGAATGTTGAATTGAGGGCGCACCGCGGTTGGCGCGGCACGAAGCAGCGTGAACGACTGAAACAATCTGCGAGCGCAGATCGCTAGTCGTTAGGCAAGCGACGGCGGAGCGTGAGCAAGAATGCTCCGCTGTAAGACGGATTCAGCGAAGGAGCTCGTGCCGGGCGGCCCGGTATCGAGCGTTTCGCAGCTGAAAGAAAGTTTCGGCGGCGCGAAAATCAAAAACTTCGCAAAAACAAGATCGACATTTTTTAGATCGACAATCCCCCGCACGAAAGTTTTTGCCGGACTGGCCGCAAGCGCGCGCAAGGTTTTGCAGCACAACATTACGCCGGCGTCGTTTTGTTTCGCCGGTTTGTGCGGCGAATGCATCGGACACTGTTCGTCCGCCGCAGGGGATGAAGCCGATGCCGCGATCGCTGCGAGCGCGCAATGATTCGAAACCGCGATCCAGGACGAGATCGTGATGAGCACTGCCGCCCACTTCGCCGCGCTCGTTTTCCGTCCCGTCATCACGGTTTCTCCATTCGTCCAGAATTGGAAACCTTCAACCGCTTTTGTGTTAACTCGGTTTCCGCAACGGCAGAACCGCCGGCACTCTGCGCGCGTAATCATCGAAGGGGGCGCCGAATTGTTCGCGCAACAATTTCTCTTCGCTGCGCACGCGAATGAGCGTGCCGACCGCGAAGAACGCGAGTGCGACGGCAAACCCGATCCATTGACTGAATGCGAGGCCCGCGGCTAGCAGCATGCCGAGCATGCCGGTGTAAATCGGGTGTCGCACGAAATTGTATGGCCCTTGCGTAACGAGCGCGTGATCCTCGAGCACGCGCGCGGTGATGCTCCATTGTTTTCCGAGCGTGCGCACGGCCGCCCACATCAACCAGAGCGATGCGACGACGAGCGCCACGATGATCATCGCGATAACTAGTTCAAACCAAAAGCCGAGCGGCAAGATCGACATACCCCGCGGGCGACGGATCCAGACGAGGCCTAGCGCGACGCTTTGCAGCGCAACGCCGAGGATGGAATCGCGGTCGCGTTTACGCGCCACCGTTTTCCCCGCAGGCTTCCGCCGAAAAAGAAAAATCGCGCCGAAGATAATCCAGCCGATGATCACCGTCGCAGGCGGCAAAGAATTAAGCATCGCTGCGAGCCGGCGCGATTTTTCCTCTAATTCCCGGCCTTCTGATCGAGCGCATTCTTGTCCGGCGCGATCATGATTTCGCCCGGCACGCTCGGCACGTAAACGAAAGCATAAGTGCGGGCCGGAGTTTGCCAGCCGGTCGCCTCCGCCACCACGGTGTCGCCCTGCTTCTCCGCGTAATCGATATAATCGGAGCCGGCCGCTTGCGACCAATTCGAGTGCGGCCCGATCTGCATCTCCACCGCGCGCAGGTCGCCCTCGTTCCATCTGCTCGCCGTGCGCTTCTTGAATGCGGCGTAGCGCGACTTGTTGTTAAAAAAGCCGACCGTCACGTCCCAGCCAGCGTCCATCGAGCCGACGAGAAAACCGTAAGCGCGTTCGCCTTGTCCGACCATGTCGAGAAGGTTTGCCGCCATAGTCGCTTGCTTGCCGAAGCTCGCTTCCACTTGGGCCAAAGATTTCAGCAACACATTCACGCTGGGAGTCGACGTTAAATTTCCGCCGAGCCGGAACAAGAAAATAAAGTTCGCAAGATCGACATAGAACGATGTCGATCCAACCGGCCGCGACTCAGAGTGCGTCGATTAATTTTTCCGGCGCATCACTTGGCGCGTCGGAAACGATGCGCCAAAAACCGTTCCCGTCCTTGATGACGTGGCGTTCGTCCGAATCGCCGTGAAAATCAATGATGTTCCGCGAGTCGAGCGCACGCTCGGCCGTCGCCTTGTCCGCGTAGATTCTGTTCAAGATTCGATCGACCCGCGGATCGACCGGTTTTTCTAGCGCACTTTTCTGCTCTGCGGTCAGAAGGATCCGGCGCGATTTTGGCGGCGGCACGTACTCGGGAATGGGCGGCGCGGACACAACTTCCTCGACGACCGGCGTGGGCGGCTTGGCGCCTCTGCGAAACAGATTCATAAACTCAGAGAGCTATAGTTTAAGCTTGTGCCGTGCCAGATTTCCGCTGCGATCGCATGTGGGGATTTCCGGAGGGGAAAATAATTTTCACGCGTGCCTAATGCAGAAGGCGCCCAAGAGGTCGCGAAATTAAAACAAGGTTAACATCGTGCAAAGCTATGAATCGAACCGCCCGTCATAATTCGCAAGATCGACATAAACATGTCGATCTTGGCGACGGCTAGTATCGGTAGTGCTCGGATTTGTAGGGGCCTTCGACCGGCACGCCGAGGTAATCGGCTTGTTCCTTCGAGAGCTTGGTGAGCTTGACGCCGATCTTTTCCAAGTGCAGGCGCGCGACTTCTTCGTCGAGTTTCTTCGACAAGACGTAGACGCCGACTTTGTAAGTGTCGCGATTTTTCCAAAGGTCGAGCTGCGCGAGCACTTGATTGGAAAATGAGTTCGACATGACGAAGCTCGGGTGGCCGGTGGCGCAACCGAGGTTCACGAGACGGCCTTCGGCGAGCATGAAAATTTCGTGCCCGTCGGCGAAGGTGTATTTGTCCACCTGCGGCTTGATGTTGGTGCGCTTGACGCCTTTGGCGGAGTTGAGCGCGTCGACCTGAATCTCGTTGTCGAAGTGACCGATGTTCGC
Organism: uncultured Chthoniobacterales bacterium; assembly: GCA_955652855.1. The sequence goes on from CATPCN010000684.1 coordinate 5,202, forward strand.
CACGATGGCCTGGTCTTTCATCCGCTCCATGTGCGCGAGCGTGATGATGTCGATGTTGCCGGTCGTACTAACATAGATGTCGCCGCGCCCGAGCGTGTCTTCGATGGTTGTAACTTCGTAGCCTTCCATCGCGGCTTGGAGCGCGTTGATCGGATCGATCTCGGTAATGACGACTCGGGCGCCCTGGCCACGCAATGATTGCGCACAACCTTTGCCGACGTCGCCATAGCCGCAGATGACCGCGACTTTGCCGGCAATCATGACGTCAAGCGCGCGATTCAATCCATCGACGAGCGAATGGCGGCAGCCGTAGAGATTGTCGAACTTCGATTTCGTGACGGAATCGTTCACGTTGATCGCGGGAACGAGCAGCTTGTTTTCCTGGTGCATCTTGTAGAGACGATGCACGCCGGTGGTCGTCTCTTCCGAAACGCCGCGCCAATCCTTCACGATTTCGTGCCAGCGATATGGATTCTCGCGCTGCACTTCCAGCAACAGATCTTTGATGACCTGCTCTTCCTTGTTCGCTGATTTCGATTTCGCCCAATCGCTGCCTTCTTCGAGCTCGTAACCTTTGTGAATGAGCAGCGTCGCGTCGCCGCCATCATCGACGATGAGCTGCGGTCCTTTCCCGTCCGCGTGCGAGAGCGCTTTATAAGTGCACCACCAATATTCTTCGAGACTCTCGCCTTTCCACGCGAAGACCGGCACACCCGCTTTCGCGATCGCGGCCGCGGCATGATCTTGCGTCGAGAAAATATTGCACGAAGCCCAGCGCACCTTCGCGCCAAGATCGACAAGTGTTTCGATCAGCACCGCGGTTTGGATCGTCATGTGCAACGAACCAGTCACGCGCACACCGGCGAGCGGTTTCTCCGCCGAATATTTTTCGCGAATCGACATCAATCCCGGCATTTCCTTTTCCGCGATGGAAATTTCCTTGCGGCCCCAGTCCGCGAGATTGATGTCGGCGACTTTGTAATCCTGTTTTGTTTTCGGTGTAGTCGTTGTCGTACTCATAAGATTATTTCGCTGTCTTTTTCAGCGCGTCCGCTTTGTCGGTGCGTTCCCAAGTCAAGGCGTCGAGATCATCGACGCGGCCAAAATGTCCGTAGTTCGTGGTCTTGCGATAAATCGGCCGAAGCAGATCGAGCTGCTTGATGATCTCGGCCGGTTTGAAATTGAAAACTTCGCAGATCGCGCGCTCCAACTTTTCTTCGTCCACTTTTCCGGTGCCGAATGTATCAACACTGACGCTGACCGGTTCGGGATGACCGATGGCATAGGCAAATTGCACTTCGCAGCGATCGGCGAGACCTGAAGCGACAACATTTTTCGCGACCCAACGTCCCATGTAGGCCGCGCTGCGATCGACTTTGCTCGGATCCTTTCCGGAAAACGCGCCGCCGCCGTGGCGTCCCATTCCGCCATAAGAATCGACAATAATTTTGCGACCGGTGATACCCGCGTCGCCTTCCGGTCCACCGATGACAAAACGACCGGTGGGATTGATCAAGTAGGTTGTCTTCTCGTCGAGCAGCTCCGGCGGCATCACTTTTTTGATCAGCAACTCGATGAGCGTTTCGCGTATCTCTTTCTGTTTTATGTCAGCCGCATGCTGCGAAGAGACAACCACCGTCGTGATGCGCACCGGCTTGTAGCCGTCGTATTCAATCGACACCTGCGTTTTTGCGTCCGGGCGCAACCACGGAACTTCGCCGGACTTACGGAGGCGCGTGAGCTCGCGACCGAGTTTGTGCGCGAATGAGATCGGCGCCGGCATAAGCTCCGGCGTTTCGTTGCAAGCAAATCCGAACATCAAGCCTTGGTCGCCGGCGCCTTGCTCCGCCGTGGCTTTTCCGTCGGCCGCGGCTTGATCGACACCTTGTTTGATGTCGCGCGATTGCTCGCTCATTTCGCAAATCACGCGGCAGGTGTCTGCGTGAAAAATGCAATCACTATTCACATATCCGATGTTGCGGATCGCATCGCGCACGCGCTCCTCGAAATCGAACTTCGCGTTGCTCGTGATCTCGCCCGCCAGCACGACGAGGTTGCCTTTGGCGAGCGTTTCGCAAGCGACGCGGCTATGTCGGTCTTGTTCGAGACACGCATCGAGAATGTAATCGCTGATTGTGTCGCAAACTTTGTCGGGGTGACCTTCGGTGACCGATTCGGAGGAAAAAATGTAACGATGCGACATACGACAAAGGAAAGTAAAAAGGAGAAAGTTGAAAGTAGAAAACTAACGCCGGAAGAAATCCCGATTCATGCCGATCATATTGACCGATCATGATACGTGGATATATCGTTGGACGATTCTTTCATGGCGTCAACCATAAATTTTCTGCGATTGCTGGCGGACCCGACTCGCTTGCGTTTGCTGCTTTTACTCGAAGCGGACGAGCTTTCCGTGGCGGAGCTGCAAGACATTCTCGGGATGGGCCAGTCGCGCATCTCCAGTCATTTGGCACAATTGAAACGCGCCGGCGTCGGGGCCGACCGGCGCGCCGGAAAAAATGTTTACTACGGCGCGAAACAGAACGGGCAGGACGCGCTCCGCGGACGAGTAGCGGAGTTAACGAAAATTCTCGCGCGCGAACTGCCGGAAACATCGCGTGATCGCACGGCGCTCAAACTGACTTTGCGCAAACGTCAGGATAAAGCGCGCGAATATTTTGATGAGCTCGCGGGAAAATTTGGGCGCAGCCATTGCCCCGGTCGATCATGGCAGGCGCTCGCGCACACCTTGTTCACTTTGCTGCCGCCGCTCACGGTCGCCGATCTAGGCGCGGGCGAAGGCACGCTTTCGCAATTGCTCGCGAAAACGGCGCGCAAAGTCATCGCGATCGATAATTCGCCGAAGATGATCGCGTTTGGATCACGGCTTGCTAAGAAACACGGCTTCAAGAATCTCGAGTATC